>CAWUNT010000116.1:0-6613 GCA_963923405.1 uncultured bacterium
GGACGGCAGCGCCTTGATCATTTCAATCTTCCGCATTCTCGCGGCAGTGTCCTTTGTGTTGAGGAGAACTTCCTCAAGCAATTTGAAACGACCGATGATCTGCTCGCCAATCCCGGTCATGTCATCCCAGGTCGCGTCCTGTGCCAGCCTCGAAATCTCGCGGAGTTTTCCGCAGAATTCATCGACTGCGGGCTTGACGCGACCCAGGGCATCCGCGCTGGATGTCTCGGCGGCGTGAATCGGGCTGCATTTTTTTTCTTCCGCCGAGGCCGCGAGGCGCTCGAGGGTTTTGATACCGACCCCGCTCGGACACGCGCTGATGGCGCGCCAAAACGCGAGGCGATCATCGGGGTCCGCGGCGAGTTTAACAAAAGCCAGGAAGTCTTTGACTTCCTTGCGTTCAAAAAATCCGGTCCCGCCGAAAACCTTGGCACGCAACCCGGCCTCTCTCAGGGCCATCTCGATCGGGCGCGACTGGGCATTTGCCCGGTAAAGGATCGCGATATCCTTGTGCCGGTTGCCCCCCCCGATGAGCGACATGCACTGTTCGGCAATCCATCGCGCCTCAGAGTCGGACGTTTCCAGTGGCACCAGGCGGATTGGCAGCTTTGATTTACTCTCGCTCCAAAGACTCTTGTCCTTTCGCCGGGTGTTGTTTCGGATGAGCGTATTGGCAGCGTCCAGGATGACGTTGCTGCAACGGTAGTTCTGTTCGAGTTTCACGAGGCGCGTCCCGTCGAACATCTGCTCAAAGCGTTCGAGTGTTTCGTACATCGCGCCACGCCAACTGTAGATTGACTGATCGTCATCCCCCACGACGCACACGTTTCCGTGGTGCCTCGCGATCATCTCGAGCAGCGTCAACTGCGCAAGATTGGTGTCCTGAAACTCATCAACAAGAATGTAACGGAACTTCCTGGCGAGCGACTTCTGAAGCCCCGGATCGTTTTTCAGCAACAAGAAAGTCTTGAAGATACAATCATCGAAATCGATGACGCGGTTGATCTTGAGCTGGCGCTCATAGAGGTCGTAAACCCGCGCGAAAACCTCGCGGTCATAGCCGGGGGCAAGGCGTCCCTTGCCGTCCAGAACCTCCTCGGGCCCGAGAAGCTCGTTTTTCCATCGGCTGATGGCCGCGTGGAGTTCTTCCACAGGCACGGTACCGCCCCATTGCTTTTCTTTCAGGGCGCGCGCGACAAGATCAATCTGGTCGCCGGTGTCGACGATTCCGAAGCGGCTTGAGATGCCGACTGCATGGCCGTGTTCCCTCAGGATTTTCAGGCAGAAGCTATGGAAAGTACTGACAGAAAGGCCTTTTGAGCGTTCCGTTCCGACGAGCTCGCCGATCCTGGTCGCCATCTCGCGGGCGGCCTTGTTGGTGAAAGTCATCGCGGCGATTTGTGACGCGGGAATCCCTTGTTGAAGCATCCAGGCCATCCTGTAGGTGATGACGCGGGTCTTGCCCGTCCCGGCGCCCGCAAGGATGAGCATCGGCCCCTCGAAATTCTCAACGGCAGAGCGTTGTTCGGGGTTCAGGTCGTTCAAATTGATGCGCTGGCCAGGGTGCTTCATGGGTCCCGAACCTAGCTTTTTGGGACGAATCCGCCAAGCGTCCTTGCAGCAACCTTCGGGGTCCGGTAATTTGTCGCGCCTGGAGGGACGGAACCATGAATCTCAGTCTTGTTGATATCGCTTATGCCCAGGCCGCCGCGGCGCCCAAGGGTCCTTCGGTTTTTGAGACCTTGGCTTTGCCGGCAGCTTTTCTTGCCATCATGTACTTCATGATCATTCGTCCGCAGCAAAAGCGGGCCAGGGAACACTCCGAAATGATCACGGCTCTCAAGGTGGGAGACGAGGTTGTTACCACAGGTGGAATCGTCGGAAGGATCCGTTCCGTAGCGGACTCTTTTGTCACGATTGAATCCTTGAACAGCACCCTCAAGGTCATGAAGGCAAACGTCATCGGCCAGACCAAGGTCCCGGAGAAGTCCGCGGCCAAATAAGCGGCTCTCACTCCCATGCCGAGTGCCTTTGTCGCCAGATGACATGACGCGTCACTTCCGGCCAGACCGCCTTCGGGTTAAAGTCTTATGACCGGATGGAGGTGCTGGCATGAAGTCTCTGGCGAAATCTTTGTGGGTATTGCTGCTGGGGGCGCTCGGGTTGGTAGTGACTTTCAGCGCCGCCGGGGCATTGGCGGCGGTCCCGGTTGACACGGTGATTGTACCCGAGGAGTTCGAGGTGGCCGGGGGACCTTCCCTGGCCTTCGCGAATGCAGGAAGTGTCGCGTATTCGGGGGCCGGTTCCCTCAAGCTCAATCCAGGCATGCTTGCCATCGAGAAGCAATACTCGATGGGCGCGGCTTATCATTGGCCGGCATTTGGTCGTGAGTTTTACAAGCTGGGTGTTGTTGACTCCCAGACCAGCCCCGTCGCCGCGGGTGTTTCCTACACAAGTTTTGTCACCCCGGATGACGCTGCTTTTGGTGGCGAAGGAAGTTCTGACGGGCGTTACGTGGCTCGTCGGATCGGACTCGGCGCCGCATGGGCATTCAGGACATTCGCGGCGGGTGTGTCGGGACAGTGGACGGAGGCGGGACCTCCGGGGTCAAGTTTCGAGGTTGATACAAAATCGCCGGGAGCCGTTCGTGGCACCTCGTTAAACGCTGGTGTCGTAGGGCTTTTGACACCGTCGACTCGAATCGGGGTTTCCGTCGAGGGGCTGGCCAACAACTCTGTCGGCATTTACTCGCCCTCCTACACCCGGGTCGGACTTGCCAGTCTGGTATCCCAAGGGCAGACGAGTGTGCATCTGGATTGGCAAAAGAGGGAGATCCTTCCCGGCGACATCGAGGAGGAGCAAATGGTGACCGGGTCGTTCTCTGTAAAAATATACGACCACCTGCGATTACTCGGCGCTTACGGCAAGGATCCCCTGCCTGGTCACGCGCGCGAGACCGCTGCGGCCGGTATTTCCCTGGTTGGTCCGAAATTCTCTCTGTCTTACGCGGCCAGCCGTCCCGATGTCCGGATGGAAGAGGCGCACCAGGCGATCAACCTGAATCTCGAACTTTCAATGTGAGAACTTTGAATTGAACGATACCGCGGCACGCTATGAAATTTTACCCAATGGAATGGAACTGATCAGCCTCGATCGGTCCTTCGCGCCGGTTGTCAGCATACAGTGCTGGCTTCGCGCCGGATCCATCATGGAGATTGAAGCGGAGGAGCATCCGCGGGGTATCGCCCACTTTCTCGAGCACATGACCTTCAAGGGGACGATGACGCGCGGGGTTGGCGAAATCTCGTCCAAGATCGAGGGTTGGGGCGGTGAGATCAACGCGTACACTACTTTTGACCGGACTGTTTATTACCTGACGGTAGCCAGGGAATTCGCGGAAGAGGCGCTTGAACTTCTGGCAGACGCGGTCTTTTGCAGCAAAATTGATCCTGTCGAAGTCGAGCGTGAGCGAGAGGTCATCCTTGAAGAGGTCCGCCGGAGTCTTGACGACCCGGGCACTCGCGCGGCGCAAAAAATTTTTGCGCGCGCTTACGACGGATCTGAGGCCGGGCGACCTGTTATTGGCTCTGCTGAGAGTGTCGCGGCGATCACCCGCGAGCAGTTGTGCCGTTTTCGCGACAAGTTTTATCAGCCCTCGAACTGCGCGTTTGTCATCGTGGGCGATTTCAATCGTGACTCCATGGTCCGTTTTCTCGGGGGACTTGCGGGTCCTGCCGGTACGCAGGCCGGCAAATCACGGACAATTTGGTCCGCAACGGACTATCACGCGCGAATTCCACTTCGCAGAAATGAACTGAAAGTAGAGTTGGTTCGAGGCGATTACCAGCAGGTCCGTTTCGATTTCGCGATTTCCTGCCCGGAACTTGAACACGTCGATACCGCGGCGCTCGACATGTGCGCCTTTCTTCTTGGCGGTGGCGACCTTGGTTTGTTGAACCGTGAACTGCGAGACGGAATGGGCCTTGTGTCCTCAGCCGCGGCTACAATTTTTTCGCCGGCTTTCCCCGGTCTTTTTGAGGTCAGCATTGTCACGGCCGATGAGACCGCGCTTCAGGCGATCGAGGCCGTCGCCGGAATCCTGGTATCGTTTCCTGACGGCGAATCCTGGAGCCAGGCAGATCTTGACCGGGCCAAGTCAGCCATCCGCGCCGAAAAGGTATTCCGCGACGAAACCATCGATGGACTGGCGCGAGTTGGATTCGGAGTTTCCACAAGCCAAAAGCACCAGCATGAACAAGCCTGGATGCAACGAATAGAGCGATTGACTGTCGAAGATCTCATTTCGGCCTGGAATCGTTGGATTGCGCCCGAACGGTTCCACGTCGTCGGAGTTGCTCCAGACCGCCTCGGGATAAATGAGGCTGACGTTGAGAAGGCGTTTCTGCGTGGCTGTCCGGACCGACCGTCATCAAATGTTAAAAAGGCTTCCGGCGCCGGGACCCGTCAACCGCGCAAAACCGACGCGCTTGAAACATTCAGGAACGAGATCAAGCCGGGCATAACTTTTCTTTACAGGCAACGGCCTGGTTCTGGATTGCTGTCCCTGGTAATGGCGACAGAAGGCGGGCAGCGGGCTGAGTTTGATGGCGCATTCGTGCCGGGCATCTTCAACGCAATGGCATCCAATCTGGCGCGCGCGACCTCCCGCCTGTCCCCGGAGGAGTGTTCCTGGATGATTGAGAGTTCCGGGGCGGACTTGTCGTCATTTTCTGGCAAGGACTCCCTAGGATTCCGCCTGACCTGCTTGACGCAGGATCATGAGCGTCTGACGGACCTGTTGCTGGAGATGATGCTCGACCCCCGCTTTCCTCGCCAACAATTTGAAACTTTTCAACGTGAGGCTCAGGAATATTTCCGGCATCAGGCAGATTCGCCGGGCAGCCTTTGCATGCGGCGCTTGCAAAATGCTGTGCTCGGCGCGCACCCGTATGGGCGCGACCTCGCGGGGACAAGCGAGCAGGTCGCCGCCATGACGCCAGAGATTTTGTACGAGTCATATCAGCGCTGGATCCAGAGCGGGCCCTGGGTCATCGCTGGATGCGGGGACTTGCCCCCGGAGTTGGTCATGCGGCTCCTTGAGAATGGCCTGCGGGACTTTAACCCGACATCCGAAGCGAGGGTGTTTGATTCGGACCATGTGCCTTCGCCCAGATCGGTCTCTCGCGAGACGATTCCCATGGACCGGCAGCAAGTTCACTTTGCCGTAGGCATGCCGGGGCCTGGATGGAGCTCCCCGGACCGCTATGCTGTTGATGTTTTGTGCAACATCCTGGGGGGTACGGGCGGCCGCATGTTCACCACGCTTCGGGACCGGGACGGTCTCGCCTACAGCGTTGCTCCTGTGCTGAGTTACGGAAAGAACCGTGGGCTTGTTGGTGCCTACATAGCGTGCAGCCAAGAGAAGCTCGCGGCGGCGGAAGCCGGCATCTGGCGGGAGCTCGAAGAAATGGCTGCCAAGGGTCCGACAGACCAGGAGATGGCGCGAAGCAAGAATTTCATCAAGGGTAATCATGTCATGGAGCTCCAGAGCGGAGAGTCCCAGGCGAGCACCATGGCCCTGATGGAACTATATGGAGTGGGATACAACGCCTGGTTGGAGTATCCGGGTCAGATCGAGGGGGTTGGGTCCAGGGCCGTCACGGAGGCCGCACGCAGGTTTTTGGATAAAAACTATGCACAAACGGTTCTTGTAGGACTATGATTCGGTTCGGATTTTGCGAGGAAACAAGGGAGTTCGAATGAGTTGGGTCAGACACGCGGTCACCAGCCCGATTGGCGCCAAGGTGATCATGGCCATCACAGGCCTGATGTTGAGTGGATTTCTCGTGGGCCACGTTGCCGGCAACCTGTTGATTTTCGCGGGCCCCGAGGCGATCAATCAATACGCCGAGGGCTTGCGCAAGTTTCCCGCGCTGCTTTGGGGTGCCCGCGCCGGCTTGCTGGTCGCTTTCATTGCCCATCTTTCCTTTGCCGCTTACCTGACAATGGGCAATCGCGCGGCAAGGCCACAGCCTTATGTATTCAACAACACGGTGCAGGCAACTTGGGCCTCTCGTCACATGGTACTGACCGGCCTTGTCATGCTCGCTTTCATTGTTTTCCATCTTTTGCACTTCACCTGGCGGGCCACGGATCCGGAAATCTCTTCCATGGGTGAATTTGAAGTGTATCGCATGGCAATTCACGCGTTCCGCAAACCCGCGATAGCGGCGAGTTACCTGATTGCCATGGTTGCCATTGGGCTGCACTTGTCCCATGGAATCTCCAGCATGTTCCAGACCCTCGGATTGAATCATCCGCGCTACAACCGTCTGGTCCGGACTGCCGGGCCCGCAATCGGTGTTGGCATCGCGGGTCTCTTCGCGTCGATTCCGCTCTCGATCTACCTCGGCTTCGTGAATTAACGGGGGTTGCAGAAGATGAAACTGGATTCCAAAATTCCGTCGGGTCCGCTTGAAAGCAAGTGGGAACGTCACAAGTTCGACTTGAAACTTGTATCCCCCGCGAACAAGCGCAAGTTTGACATCATTGTTGTCGGATCAGGCCTGGCCGGTGCTTCAGCTGTCTCTTATACACATCTGACGCTGCCGAC
>CAWUNT010000117.1:0-6612 GCA_963923405.1 uncultured bacterium
ATAGCGTAGCGTCTCGTGGGCTCGGAGATGTGTATAAGAGACAGGTATTCATTCTCATCCAGAGCAGGTAGCCAATTTCATCGTATCGGAGGTGATTCCCCGCATGCGAGACACAGTAGCCCCGACCTCGTCCTGGTTGTTCAAATGTGGCCGTTCATGGTTCAGGTTCCTGCCGGGGGAGACGGGCGCGTACCAGAAAGTCTCCCGCCTTGATCCCGCGCAAGTGTGTGGTTCCTGGGTCAGTCTCGTGAATTCGGGCGGGCAACGCATTTTTTCATTCCTGTTGCCGAAACCAGGCAACCGGGACGATGCCCTCGTGATTTGTGAGCGCCTGAATGCCGCCTCAAGTTCAAACTCATTCGTCATTGAGTTGATTGGCGCGCCGGAAGGATCCCGGGCAAGTGACATGTTTCCCGGATGGCGCGTCGCGCTTTTGGTCCAGATCGCGATTTTGGCCCTTGTTTGCGCAGCTTATGCGATTGCTGGCCGTCAATGCGCCGGGTCCGGGTGTGTGACATCATCCGGTGCGTCCGTGCCTGTGCTTTGGATTTATCTGGGCGCTTTACTGCCCTTTGTTTCCTGGGTGACAGTGACGCCAGTTTCCCTGGCTTTTGGTGACGATCTTTACTCGGGTGGATGGTCAAATGCCACAAAGGGGCTCGCCTTGAGGATCCCGGTGACCTTGCTCCTCGGGGCGATGCTTGCCTTGATCGTGACCAGCGGCCCGAATTCCCCGGAGACGAGCCTTCCCGTGACCTTCTTGATAACCCTTCATGTGTTCATGGCGCTGGTTCTAGTACATGGGATCGCGAAAGCAACCAGTGGAGGTGACCGGGGCAGCGTTGCTCTGATCACGGCGTGGTGCCTGTACGGAGCATCACTGGCTGTCGCCCCGGAGTTGTGGTTTTTGCCACCGTTGATGGCTTGTCTATTGCCGTTAACGGGACTTCTCAGGGATCTCATTTCGTGTGCCCGGGGATCGCAAGCCCGGCAGGACTTCCAGGAAAATGAAGACCGTCTTGCCATCTTCAAAGCCGGGTCGATTTTCAGTGCCGTGGCGACAGGCGCGCTGTTCTGGGGCGACAAGGTACTCATGATCCACCTGTTTCCAGAACAGGGTCCGGCGGGTCCAGGCGCGGTGATGTTCATGGCTGCCGCGATTCCGGCTGTCGTGATTTGCGCATGGTACTTCAGTCGCCCTGGTCCATCGCTCTCCCGACTGTGGAATGTGACGGCGGAAGTCATGTGCCAGAGCAGCATCCCGGTGTTCAATGCATCGAGGGCCCTCATGATTCCGGTTTTCGATCTTGCCGTTGCCGAAATGTCAATCGTGCTTCAGGCCGGCTGGATGGTGGCCTTGGTGTTCTTCGACATGGCGTATCCGGGGGGCCTGGCGCGGTTCCATTTCATGATTTACTCGTCCGGATTGTTGGCGTTTTCCTTTGTCCTGAGCGTATGGCTGATGGCCATGAAATCATGGCTCCCGGTCATCATGGCGCTGGTTTCTATCTCAGTATGCCTTGTTTCCGGTTTTTGGCTTCACCGCCATGCTTACATTGAGATGACGTTTGAGTCATTGAGCCTGGTGTTTCTTGTCTCTGCCGCGACCATTGCGCCAATGTTGGTGTTTTTCGCGAGGCGCGTCGCTTCATTGCCGCAATATCCGGTTTTCTGGTGGCGTGTCGCGAACTGGTAGAGTTCGTGATACTGGGCCATGATCTTGTCTGCCCTGTGGTTTATCTCAATTCTCGCGGGTCCGTTGTGGCGACACGCGTTGTAAAGGGGCATGTCCGTCATCAGGGCCTTGATGGCTGACGCGATCAGCGCCGGCCTTTTGGCCGGAATCACAATTCCAGCTGGTCCCACGTGATTTCCCGGAACGGCAGGTTCTGGGACCGGATCAGCGATGACCTCCATGATGGCGCCAACATCTGTCGCCACAACTGGCACGGAGGATGCCATTGCCTCAAGCAAGACAATGGGGAGAGCATCCGTGTGCGTTGGCAGGACGAGAATATCGACTTCCGCCATCGCTTCACTCAATGCCCTCGGGCCCGTGAATTTGATGATTCCGGCCAGTCCACGTTTTTTTGTGATTTGTTCACACTTTCGCAGAAATGCCTCGGATCCGTCTGACGGACCGATCATGTCTACCTTGAAACGGATGCTGGTCTTTGTCCTGAGTATTTCAATGGCGTCGATCAGGTCGAGAATTCCCTTTGGCTCGACGATCCGGCCAGCATAGGCAATAGTCCACTCGTGATTCGTGGGCAACGACTTGGTTGCATTCCGTTGGCGGGCGCGCGCGAAATCGGCGAGGTTGATGCCATTTGAGATCATCCGGACTTTCGAGCGATCCAACCCGGCTGTCTCAGCTTCTTGCACGTTGCGCTCAAATTGGTAAGTAGCGTAGGACGCCTCTTCGTACACAAGTCGCCCGACACTGCGGAACCATGTCCGCCAGGTGTCCTTCTCGACCGGTGGGAGGTCAGTGTTGTCCATGAATGCGATGCTGTCCCGTATGTTCAGTCCATGTTCCGTCAGCACCATCGGTCGTCCGTTTTGGGCTGCCGCGATCGCGGCGACAAGGCCCGCGTAAAGTTGTGTTTGCGCATGATACACCTGGCCATCCGGGTAAATATCCGTTGCCAGCAGCATCAGAAGTGAAATGAAATTGTCATACAACCAGAACGTACGCGTGAGGGACATTCCAAGGTTACGATACCTGTTTTCAAATGCGAGCATGCCTTCACGCGACCGGAGAATCTGACGCAAGTCATGCGCCCTGGTCCGCGGATTCAGATAGTCCCGGTAGATATTCCGGACGCCACTATAATCGCCACGTGACGCGGCATCCATGGCCTCAAGAATTGTCATGATTCCGGCTTCGCTGCACGACGATTTCGTTGGTGCAAAGATCCTGCGGGGTAAGAACCTTGGCCGCGAACCTGATGGCTGGTTCCTGGGGTCGAGATAGATGTTCTTCACCCACCTCACGTTGCCGGGAATGTCGTATTTCCGCGCTCGAGTCGCGGACTCGTCCCACGCAAGGTGGATCAGGCCGAATTTCGTGTCCGGGAGTCCTTTGAGCATCTGGTCGATGACCCCTCCAACGCCGCCTTTGACATAAGGAAAGCTGCATTCGGTGACCATCACCACGTCAATGTTTCCGCCTCGGTTTCTCATTGGTTGGGCCCGGTTATCTTCATACAAGTCAATTTGCATGATGCGTACCAGATTCAACTGTGATTCCCGGACTGGAACTGTTCTTGCTTTTCCTGAGCAAGGAAGCTCAGCGATGGTCTCGAGCAACAGGGGTCTCTGATTGAAAGTGGTTCTTACCGGTTCGCGGGGCAATCTTGCCCGCGCGATAATTTCGGCGGCAGACTGGCAGGTTGTTCCTCTGAACCGCGAGGACTGGTCCGACCTGGATGGCCTTTGTAGCGGCGCCAGCGGAGGTCAGCGCGATGGTGCGCGAGTGGACGCCATCCTGCATGCGGCATTTGACCTTCAAGAATCTGTTTCCAGGGATCCCCGGGCATTCGTCGAATCTAATTTGCTTGCAACCGCGAAGTTGCTCTCAGCGGCGAGGGCTTGCGGCATTTCCCGGTTCTTTTATGTCAGCAGCGCCGCAGTATACGGCCACTGCCATTCCCCGGATGGGGTAAGGACGACTGCGCCAGTGACGCTTTACGGCCTGGTTAAACTGCTGAATGAGCGGCTTGTCAGGAGTTTCTGCGAGGATTCACAGATTTCATTCACTACATTCCGGTTGTTCAATCTGTTTGGTGGGGACGATCGATTTTCCGTGATTCAGCGCCTGGATCGCGCGGTCCAGCGAAGCGAGCCCTTTGTGATGAACAATGGCGGTAACGACTGGCGGGATTTTATTCATGTGGACGATGCCGCCAGGGTCATCGTCGCGGTTGTGAATTCCAACAGGTTTCCGGGGGAGATCGACGTGGGCACCGGCTACGCTGCAAGAATCGCGGATATCGTTGACATCGTGCGGCAAGCCGCACCGTCGTTGAAGATAATTCACTCCAACGCGCAATGCGGGCCTGCCTTCAGTTGCGCCGACACATCGGTAATCAGGGATATCGCGGGTGACGACTTCGTCAGCTTGCCCGCATGGCTGGCTGATCGTTACGGACTGCCCGGGCGAATTTCCCGCGATTCATCCCGAAGACAAGCTGCCGGATAGCCGTCACGCACGGTGCGCTGTCCTCCTGTTCTGTCAGGTCAAGCAACTTCCTGGTTGATGAAAGGATCATGCAAGCGTCTATCGGCTCCGGGATGGCAATGAATATATCCCCGTGTGGTGTTGCCACTTCGTCACCCTCGAGGATGAGTTCTTCATAGAGTTTCTCCCCGGGCCGGAGTCCTGTAAATTCAATTTTGATGTCCCGGAAAGGCTCAAGTCCGTTTATCCGGATCAACCTTTCAGCAAGGTCACTGATCTTCACCGGGGTGCCCATGTCGAGAACAAATATTTCGCCTCCAGATCCCATTGCGCTGGCTTGAAGAACGAGTCCGACTGCTTCTTCGACCATCATGAAGTAACGTGTCACATCCCTGTGGGTAACGGTTACCGGCCCGCCGCGACGGATCTGGTCAAGGAATCTCGGGATAACGCTGCCGGAACTCGCGAGGACGTTCCCGAAACGAACTGCCATGAAGCGGACACGTCCGGCGCTCGTCTGGTCAATGGACTGGATGATCATCTCGCAGCAACGCTTGCTCATTCCCATGACATTGGTTGGATTCACAGCCTTGTCAGAGCTTATCAGCAGGAATGAGCATGTTCCGAAGTCGATGGCTGCCTCCGCGAGGATGATGGTGCTGTTTATGTTGTTCCTTATTCCGGGGACAGGATTCGCCTCAACAAGAGGCACGTGCTTGAATGCGGCAGCGTGTAACACGGTGTCCGGGCGGTGCTCCCGGAATATCCTGCGCACAGAAGTCCGGTCTGTCACGGACTGGAGGTAGCTGTGGATCGTCGTGGTGCCGTTGCGGCATTCCACGGTTTCCCTCAAGGAAAGGTCAATCTGGTACAGATTGAACTCCGATGCCTCCAGCATGATGATGTTTTTCGCGCCAAATTTTACGAGCTGCCTGCAGATCTCGGATCCAATGCTGCCTCCGGCGCCGGATACCAGCACCGTTTTCCCATGGAATTCTCTCCGCACCAGGGTTTCATCTATTTCCTTCATCGGGCGGTTGAGGAGTTTGCACAAATCAACATGGCTGCCTGTTTGTGCCGGGATCATGGGTTGCTCCCTTCGAGGGTGTTGGTGGTTTCACGTGCGGCCCCGGATTCCTGCCCGAGGTATTCCCTGCAAAAAATGCGCATGAGGTACGATCCGCCCTCGGTCGGGCAATGTTGTTCGTCCCTGATGATCGGGTTCCCTCCGGCAAGGAAGACCTTCATGCCTTGGTTCTCGATTTTCTGTAGCGTGGAAAGATCCTCAATGAAGTTGTGGCTGAGGTCGAGGTGTTTCAGTGCGCGCAAGGTTGCTGCTGGTGACGGATCCTTGATCCGGTTTTTGCTGGCGATGACGGTCTTCAGCAGTGTCTTTTCACCAAGGGGGGAGATGTCCTCAATTGCGTTCCCGGATATGTCAAGGACCATGAGGGTCGCGTGCTTTGCGAGGGGGCTGATATCCCTGATCTGGTTTCCAGCAATATTGATCCTCTTGAGAAACGGGAGTTGTCCGATGCTGGATATGGTTGTCAGGCGGTTCATGGAAACGTCAAGCCACTCCAGGTCTCGCATTCCCTCAATCGGTGACAGGTCAGCGATCTGGTTTCCAGAGATTTCGAGCACGCTGAGTTGTCCTCCTGAATGGCGCAGGGGCTCCAATCCAGCGATCAAGTTGTTTGAGGCACGCAACCATTGCAAGTTGGCGAGTCCATCGATCGCTCCGAGGTCTTCTATCTGGTTGTTCGCGACGTGAAGGGTCGCCAGCCTGGTCAGGGATCGCAGGGAATCGAGGTTTTCGATCCTGTTTCCGGAGATATCGAGCTCTCTCAGTTCGTGCAGCCGCGCAAGCGGCGAAAGATCGTGGATCTTGTTTGCTGGTATGTGGAGGCGCTCAAGGCTGGAGAGTCCAGCCAACGGGGTTGTTTGTTCAATGTTGTTCTGTCCCAGGGACAGACTGTCCATTTCAACCAGACCGGCAAGCGGCGCGACATCGGATATTCCTGTCTCGTCTGCGGTGAGGCGCCTCATTGACACCTTGCCCTCCAGGGCTTTCAAGTCGCGGATGGCGTTTCGCGAAATGTCGAGCACCATGAGCTTGTTCATACTGCGTAGAGGACTGATATCCATGTCCGGTGACCTGTTGTCTTGGAGGAACAACCACTCAAGTTGGTGCATTCCGGCCAGAGGCTCGATTGTTGAGATCTTGTTCCCCGCGAGTGAGAGCCCACGCAATTTAGACAGGTTCGTTAGCGGGGTGAGATCGGAGAAACCATTTTCATCCAGTGCGAGGATCTCAAGATTCGCTGCGCACGAAAGGGGTTCAAGTGAGCGGATTTCCTTGGAAGAGAGGTGTAATTCACTCACTGAAGAGAGTTTGCGTGCCGTGCTCTCGCAGTCGTGCCCTGCGA
>CAWUNT010000118.1:0-6572 GCA_963923405.1 uncultured bacterium
CAGATGTGTATAAGAGACAGGTATTCACTGTCCGACCCTGGTTTCAGGGGAGGTCCCTTGGCCCCTCCGGTAGGGTCCGAATAGTCGGAAGTCAGCAACATGAAACCAGCCTGGACAAACCAGAAGTGTGGGTAGTCGAAAAGCGCGCGGCGGTTGTTGCGGTAATACAGCCGCTCCATGTCAGGCTTGTCGATCCCGGGAGCGGGTTCGTTGAACTTGCCCGCGGTCGCGGCGGCCAGCAACTTGTCAGCCTGGGGGCGGTAGCCGCCGGCCGGGAATCTCTGGATGTATGACTTCAAGAAATTGATCGCCCGTTCGACGTTCCTGCTCCTGAACTCAAGGCTCGCGAGCTCGAACAGGGCTTTGCTGGCGGGCTCATCCGGATGCGCCGCCGCTTGTGCCAGCCAATACCGTGCCTGCGCGTTTTTTCCCGTGGCCTCGTACGCGAGGCCAAGATAAAGGGAGTTCAAAGACGATTCCCTGATTTTTCCCGCCGAGTAGAGCAGTGGCTTGATCGCCTTGGCCGGATAACCGTTCTGGTAGTAGGCCACTCCCAGACGGTGCCAGGAAACAAAATCAAACCTGTTTTTCTGAAGACGCCGGGTAAGTACGGGAATTGTTTGTGGTCCGTAAGAGACGTCGGGGCCTGCGCCGCGGGCGACGCCGGGGTGACCTGCCGCGCCGGACAAGGTTATAATCAGAAGCAGCAGGAATTTCAGACTTCGATTCAACGGTTTCGCAACCCATCAGGTGGTGCATCGTGATCAAGACACCCTGCGCCGGGATCCATCTTTCAGGACCCAATTCCAGCAAGACAGCGCTGGTCGTCCTCAGACCTTTGCGCGGTCCGTCCGCCAACGATGAAACGACCGGGTTAGAACTGGTCAGAGTATATGAAAAGATTGGTTCTTTTGGGAACTTGTTTTCCGATGACCGCCTGTTCGGGATTCTGACCCGTGAGGGTCCATTCCAATCTGTTTTCGTTGACTGCCCGCTGACCGTTCCACCATGCGTTGATTGCGCGAGGCCATCCTGTCCGGGTGTTGTGCGTTGTGACGATGTCGGTGTCGCGTGGATGATGGCCGTCGCTGCCCGCCAGGGCGCCTCAAAGCAACGCAAGCGCAAGAAAGTCAATCCGCAAGGTCATCGCCTGTGGGATGTGTTTCAAACCAGTGTAGCCGGCGTGACGAACCAGGAACCGACGTGGAGTTCCAACCATGCGCCTCTGGTTGTCCGTGCCCGCACCCTGCAGCGGCGGCTGAACTCTGTCGACCAGATCAAGCTGGAGGAAACCCATGTACCGTGCGTGGTGGACATCCTCGCTCGCGAACTGCGCATCGATACCGGCGGTAACCGCGCGTCGATCGTTTACCGCAGCTTTGAGAACGGCAAACGATTTCGGGGAGACCTGGTCAGGTCGATGGTGCGCGCCGGGCTTGTCGCGGACAATTCCCATCCCGATTTGTCTTCCGGAATTCTCTACAGTTCCGTCGAGGTCTTTCACGCCTTCGTAACGGCCTGGGTCGCTGGCATGTTCGCGACCGGGAATACCGTTAGGCCCACCGATGGTTTCGTGGACGCAGGCGGAGGTTGGGTGCACCTGCCTGAAATTGGTGTTTTACCAAACCCGCGATGATTTTGCCTTGTATCCGAGGGTTTCCCTCGTGCCCGGGTTACGGTAGCTGGTCCGGCACCGGCTTGCCGGCGAAGACTTCTTCAAGTCCCCAAGATTCTTTCCGAAAACTTCCAGGCAGTGAATTGTTTCACGGGTCTGGAGGCATCGGTGCAAATCCGGATGGCTGGCGTCACTCATATCGGACGTCGGCGCAAGAACAACCAGGACAGCCTTTTCTTCGACGAAGGCCACGGCATCGGCGTTGTCGCTGATGGGATTGGCGGTAGAAAAGGCGGCGAGATCGCCTCGACCCTGGTGGTCGAGGGTGTCCGGGAAGTTTTCCTTGGATCCGACGTCATCCGCCACGAGGAAATAACACCGTTCCTTGCCACGACGGTGGACCAGGTCAACGCGACGGTCTTCCAGTTCGGTCGATTGAACGAGGGCTACGCCGGACTGGGGTCCACCCTCGAATGTATTTTTTTCTCCGGCGACATGGTTTACGTCGCGCACGTTGGCGACAGCCGGACGTATCTCTTCGAGGACGGCCACTTTTTCCAGCTGACACTCGATCACAATGTCGAGAACTTTGTGGATCGCGGACTGGTCAACCGTGACTCGCTGGCAGATCCGCGCATCCGTGGTTCGGCCCTGGTCAAGGCGATCGGACTGCAGTCGCGTTGCGAGACCGACATCTGCCGCATCAAACGCCGCCCGGGACAACTGTATCTCAGTTGTTCCGACGGACTGAGTTCGATGATCAGTGACAAGGAGATCGCGGCGATCCTGTCACGCCATTCGGGCGGCCCGGGCAGCCTTCAGAAGGCGGCCGAGGAACTCGTCGACGCCGCGAACGCGGCCGGTGGTCGCGACAACGTCACGGTTCTCCTTGCCAGGGTGGAGGGTCGCTGATGCCAGGCGCGAAACTCTACCTCGTACGTCGCGACCTGGAAACTTTCACGGGTCCCTTGACGGCAACAGAAATCACGAAATCCATGGAGCGAATGTCGGTCGGACTTCGCGATGAGGTTTCCGGGCATTGCGGGCCATGGGTTTTTCTGGACGATCGCGAGCGCCTGCGCCGGTTTTACCCGGAACTGCTCCCGATCGTGCAGTCCACTTCGGTCAGCGGCTGGTCTGCGGATGTCGGCGGTTTCCGCAATGAACCCACCGTCAAGGGTCCGGTCAGCATCCCCTCCCAAAAACCCGCGCGTCGTTGGCTGATGGCCGCCGCGTTTTTCGGTCTCGCCCTCGTCGCGGCTCTGGTCGCGTGGCTGTTGGCCGGGTCTGGCGAGTTGTCCAGCCGCATTGTCGGCCCGCAGTTGCCCGCAACCTCTGACTACGACGCCATGCTGGGCGCTGGTCACGATCAGGAATTCACGGCGGCGATCGAGCCGCAACTGGCGCGTATCGTAGACCGCGCGCTGCGCAAGCGCGAGGCGTTGACCACTTGGATTCCGTACCTGCGAGGATACGCTTTCCTTGCAGGAGCGGGCGAAATTGACGGATTCCCGCTGAAGAAATTGCGGGGTGAGGCTGGTGTTGCCGCGCCGGCAGATTGCTCGCTGAAATCATGGGTAAAGCGTTGGCGGGATGGGGGCGCGGATTTCCAGCCGGTGGCATCGGGTGGTGCCTTGCCGTCCGACCATTGGGGCCGCGTCCTCGCGTGGGATCCCTGGTGGATCAATCGTCGTGGCCAGACCGGATGGATTCGTCCAAGGAACTTCTATCAAGGTTGCATCATGATGGCGGCAGCGGCTTTTCATCAGTCGGGCCAGCAACCGGGCAACGTCCCCGGTGGCGCGGCGGTCGGGGAGAGGCTCCGCTGGTTGCTGGAGTCCCTTGCTCCGGCACTGCCGACAAGCACCATTCAAGAGGGAACGAAAGCAGGGCCTGACAGCACGGTTTTCGGGCTCTGGACATGCATGGACAAGGCGACCAGTCGCGTTGACCTCGATCGCTGCCTTGAGTCTCCGTGGCACAAACTGATGCAGGATGATTACAACCGCGAGAAGTTTTACTGGGCAACCCTGCGCCTTGCCGTCCAGTCCCGGATGTCTGGCGACCAGGCGGAATGGCGACTGGTTCGCAAGGATCTCGAGGCATTCCTCGCCGGCCGTGATCACTCAGATTCGTATACGCGCCTCGATTACTCCGATGAATTGCGATTCATCGGATCCGTAAACGGCAAGTTGCCGGAGTCCCCGGACGCTTCACAGCCATCGCCGGCGCCTGCGAAGTCCAGAGACGAGGACATCCAGGTTGACCTGGCTCATTGAGGTCATCATGGCGCGCAGGTTGGGCGTGATGATGGCCTCCGTGTTGCTTGCCTGTACCGCGCCGCAGGTGCTTGCCCAGAATCCCCAGAATCCCCAGAGCTTGCAGGATCCGGTAACAGCCATGAACGCCGCCCTGCAGCGCGGTGATTGCGCGGGTGCATCCGGTCTTGCCCGGCAAATCCTCGCGCGGAACAAATACGGAACCGTCGAGGCGGCGCAAGCCAACCTGGCATTGGGAAGTTGCTTGTTGCGGGCGAAGCGCTGGTCCGCGGCCCAACGCTTCCTGCGTCTCGCGCGCCCTCTGCCGGGACGGGCGGCGCAGACGCGGCGGCGCCTTGAGAAATTCGCCGCCGATCGTGAACGCGAGGAAAGCAGGTCGGCGGGACTGTCCAATTCCAACTCATCGTGGAATCCAGTGGGCGCGCAACCATACTGGCAGCCTCCCGTGGTCATGCCGGTCGAGCCCGCGTACGGGAAAGTTCCGCAAAAACCCAGGATGATCCCCGAAAAAACGGCAAAACCATCTGGTGTTAGCAACAGTTTTTCCGTGACGCCGGCATTGAATTACAGCCGTTCAGATTCGTACAAAAGCTTCAGCGGATTGTCACAGAGCAGCGGTGTCAGGACCACGACAGAGAACAACGTCAACATCCAGGCCCGGACCGAATCCCCGATGGCCTATGCCGGCGGGGACAGCCTGGCGCTCTCGTTGCCCGTTGAACTCGCGTACAACCAGTCCACCTCGGCTGGTGATACGGTGAGCTTCAAGCGCAACAGCGACACGGCGACCACGGTTTTCGGGGAGGTCTCCGGAAGAGGATCCAGTTCCAAGGAATTCAGCTTGAGCGCGACGCCTTCCGTGACGGTTCCGGTGACCGGAAATATAGAGGTGGAAGGTTCTTTTTTATACCGGTTGTCGCTGCCGGACTTCGAGACCGCTGGTAAACAAACGCAACGCAGTCCTTCCGGTGCCGTGGATTTTGAATTCGGATCGTGGAAGGCCTCGGCAGGTGTGGCGTACGATGAACGCCTGAACAGTTCCGACGAGAGGGAGAGCGGCACCACCACTTTGCGGGGTAATTTGTCTTGGGCCTCAAGCGGGCAGACCCTGACGCTCGCCGCGGACCAGAACAACGCTTCGGTACCGGAAGGTTCTCGCAGTGCCGGCATCGCTGCCGCCGCGACGAATGCCAGTTTTACCGCCAAGTTCGGCTCGGAATCCGCGGACTACAAAATCAGCGGGAATTACAGGGCACAGGATGCTTTTCCGGACGCGGGCCTTGACGCGCCGGGCCAGCAAATCAGCGGGCTGGGGGACGTCGAGGTCCCGTTCGGCGTGTTCTCGATCGGCGGCGCGTTCACGTACTCAAACTTGTCCGACATCGTCCAGAAATTCACGGTTAAAGACAGCAACAGCGGTGATGATGTGACTTACATGGTCGTTGCCCAGGGCGGGCAGATGAAATTCGACGGCAGGTTCAAGGTAACGGCTTTCAAGTGGCTTTCTCTGGGTGTCGCCTACAGTTATGTGACGACCGATTACCAGACGAACAATCCAGTCGTGGACAAGGATTTTCGCCGCAAATTCGAGGATCTTTCGACCACGACGGTGGTCACGGCGTCGATTTTCCGCGAGTTCTGAAAAGCAGTGGCTCAGCCGAGACGCAGTTTCTCGATTTGCATCCGCGTGTCATCAAGACGCGCTTTCATCGCCTTGATGATCTCAAAACCGCGCTGGACCTTGCCGGTGACTTCGTCCAGATCCTGCTTGTTCTGGCCGAGGTCCCGTACGATGGCCTCCACTTCCTCCAGCATTTCACGGTAGCGTTTTGATTCTCCGGTGTGCGTCACGTTTTCATTCTCCGGCGTCTTGTTTTTTTTCATGCCTGGCCAACTTCGTCCACGACGAGTGTGACCGGGCCGTCCTTGAGTCTTGCGTGCACCCGCGTGCCTTTACGCAGGTTTTTGACGGAGTCGATCGTCTGCCCGTCAATGCTGAGGCGGGTCCATCCGCGCTCCAGCCATGGCTTGGGATCCAGCGCCGTCAACCGGTTCTCGATCGACGCGAGGGCGTACGCGTGGTCCATGATGACTTTGGTAGCGGCAGAGACCAATTGCGCGGCCAGGGTCTCAAACCAGCGGGATTGCACTTCCGCCATGCGATCGATGGAGTTTTTAAGTCCCGTGGTCGCGTTGTCGATGCGCGTCCTGGCCAGCGTGAAAGTGTCGACGATAAACTGCGCCGCTGCCGTGGGCGTTTTCTGGCGCGAATGGCAGATTTCCTCTGCCACGCACGTGTCATCGTGATGCCCGATCGCGGCGACGACCGGTACCGGGCAGGCCGCGATCGCGTACGCCACCTCACGCGCGTCGAACCAGCGCAAATCCGCGGCGCTGCCACCGCCGCGCGTGATCACGATCAGGTCGCATCCGGCGCGCGCCAAGGTATCGATGGCCGCCGGAACTTCCACAGGGACTTTTTCGCCCTGTGTGGCGGCATGCATGAACAATACTTTCCCGGGGAAAGGGCCGGATTCCAACTGGTGCAGAAAATCGCTTTCCGCGCGGCTGCCCTCGGAACTCACAAGACCGACCAGAAACGGGAATGCGGGCAGGGGCAGCGTCTTGTTGGCGCGATCAAGGCCTTTTGCCCGGAGTTCCTTCAGCAAAGCCTCGCG
>CAWUNT010000119.1:0-6563 GCA_963923405.1 uncultured bacterium
ATCAGGAACGGCAGGGCAATCGCCGCCAGCAGAACCACGGCAGCGGTTGCTACGGGAACAATGATCCAGATTTTTTTCGAAGAGCTCGACGGCATCGCAATCCTCCAAGTCAGGCAGATACAATATGAAACCACAAACTGGCGATTTCGTTGAGGGTCTTCGCAACCGGAAGACTCAAAAACTTTTTATCTGCCTGGAAGCATCCTCTTCGCCGGGAAAAGTCCGCGTGATCAACCCGGGCGGGGACATTCTAGTGGTCATGGAGGAGCTTTTTGACCTCGAGCCTGTCGAGGTTCCGGTTGGCGATGTTGAACGGTTTTTCACCGGGGAGCAGATCACCAGCTGGAGAGGCTACCTGGCCGACGAAGCTGAACGTCGTCGACTCGACGCGGAGCGCGAGGCCCGGACCCCGTCGTCACCGGCGGAGCCTGTTCGCCGTGCCGGCGCGGCCCCCGGTGCCAGGGTGGACCGTGCCGGCGAGCCTGCCCGCACATCGCGAAAGCCTGCGGCCACACCGGTTAAAGTCGTCCCGGGGCGGATTGCCGCGAACTGGTCGTCCGAGCGCCTTGTATTTTACCGGCACCGGATCGATCCACTTCGCCCTGCGGAACAATTTCAGGTTAAAATTCAGGGTGTTGGGACATTCCAGATCACCAAGGCCGACTTCCAGCGCGTTTTTAACAACGTGATCATGTCTGCCCAATATCGCTCTCAGGGGATGTTCGCGTACGACCAGGTCCCTGACGAGGCGCGACCTTTTATTCGACCTATTTAACTCTTTATTAAATTATTGATTCGTAATAATAATCGCCCGGATTTTAAGGGGGATTTATGGTTGCGATTTTGCGCGGTTTGACCTTCGACAACGTGCTGCTCGTTCCTGGCTACAACGGGATCAAATCCCGTCAGGACGTGACGACGGCCGTGACCCTCAACGGACGAAACTTCGAGATTCCCGTCGCCAGCGCCAACATGGACACCATCACGGGCGAGCGAATGGCCGAAGCCATCACGAGCCTTGGCGGCATGGCGATCCTTCATCGTTTCATGACCATTGAGGAGAACGTCGCGATTTTCAAGTCGTGCGCTCATCCCGGCAAGACAGGATTCTCCATTGGCGTTGGCAACGACGGCATCGCGCGGGCCGAGGCTCTGATTGCCGCGGGCGCCGACATCGTGTGCGTTGATGTCGCCCATGGCCATTCAAAAGAAGTGAACCGTACGATTCGCAACCTGCGCGAACTGTACAAGGGCAACATCATGGTCATCGCCGGCAACGTGGCCACATACGCCGGGGCTGATTACCTGGCTGCCGCTGGCGCGGATGTGATCAAGGTCGGCATTGGTCCCGGTTCGGTTTGCACGACGCGGATCAAGACCGGATATGGTGTACCTCAATTGACTGCCATCATGGAGTGTCGCAAGGTCGATCGCGCGTTGATCGCCGATGGCGGCATCCGGACTCCTGGCGATGCCGTGAAGGCTTTGGCCGCAGGCGCGGATTTCGTAATGCTGGGAGGCATGCTGGCGGGAACCGAGGAAACTCCGGGAACCTTGATCGAGCGTTCGTTGCCGAACGGCCAGATCCAGAAATACAAGCAATTCCGCGGAATGGCCTCAAAGGAAGCCCAGGATGATTTCATGGGCGGCATGAAGGACTGGAAAACGGCCGAGGGCGTCTCGGTCGAGATCCCGTGCCGCGGTTCTGTCCGTGAAGTCATTCAGGATGTCGTCGGCGGACTGCGGTCCGGTCTGACTTATTGCGGCGCGTCAGACATCAAGGGACTCCAGCGCAAGGCCCAGTTCATCGAAGTGAGCGCGGCGGGTTTACGCGAGGGGACACCTCACGCGGTTGGTCGTTTGACTAACTGACGGACGCGCGTATTTCAGTGGCTTGATCGTTGCAAGATCACCCGCGGCAAGTTGCCGCGGGTTTTTTCTTTTCAGCGATTCAACAGGAGCCTTGGCCATGACACTGGAATGCTCGAAGCAGTATGATCACCGGCGACGATTCCGGGGCTTGATTCCTGTCCTTGTCCCGGGAGCTCTCCTGTGCCTCCTGATCAATTGTGAGCGACCGCAGCCGGATGAAAAGGGATCAGTGCTCCGTGAGGCATGGGACGCGGCGAATGATCCGGGACTCATGCTGGGTCGAAAACTCAATTACGGGGAGATTGCCGACGCACGGAATCTGAAAGGCGAGGTTGCCCGCCCCTGGAGTGACTCATACTGGCCCCTGAATCAGGGGGGTGTTGCCCGCCGTTGGATCGGTGCTGCGGCCGCGCCACCGTTTTCCATCGCCGGCGATCCTCACGCGGAATCGGACGAAGCTTACTTTGACGCGGCCAATCGATCTCTCGAGAAGGCCATGAAGGACGCAGCCAAAATCCGCGAGCGGGGCTGGCTTTGGACATGGAGCGTGTCGCCAGCCGAAAAATATGACATTGCGGCCGGCAACGAGGGTTTCGACCTCACGCGCAGTGAGCTCGATTCCTACATCAATCACCGTCGCACGTTTGAGAAGAATGACATCCCTTGGGGGTGGATGGGGCATTGTCACGGATGGGCCGAGGCAAGCCTTTCTGTTCCGGCACCCGAACGCAGCGTTCTCGCCCGGAACAGGCGCACTGGCGAGCAAGTGTTGATGAGCGCGGGAGACGTCCGCGCCCTGGTCACAAAAATCGCATCTGACAACGGCACGACATCTGGCCAGAGGTTCGCCGGTACACGCTGCGAAGACGAGAGTGACAACATACCCCGGGACCGGAATCACCGGATTGTGGATGCGGCGCTTGGGATTTGGGATGACGAGAAACATCTGCTTGAGCCGGAATCGCGAGTGTCGTTCAGGGCCATCTTTCACAGCCGCTTTGATGAGAACGAGACCTCGAACTACCCGTACGCGGTTTTGAGCAGGCTTCCGTCGAACGGGAGCCAGGCCCCCGGAATCTCAGAGTTGATCTGGATCCAGGGATATTCGTGGTTGGACGAACAGCGCGGAGCCGTCGTCCCCGTCATTTTCTCCGTTCGTGGAAATGGGGACGGCAACCTCTTGCCCGACATGGTGTTGTGGGCAGTCAACACGGAATGGATCGGCCGCCGCCTGTCAGACTCCGGTGAGTGGGTGACGGAAGCGTCCGGTAATTATTTTTCAGATCCAGATGCTGCCTCGAGGAAACTGCAGGCAGCGCTCGGCGAAAACCTGATTCGCGCCGCTGGAACGTCAGCGGCCAAGTTCGCGTTCAAGTCATTCAAGGAATGCCGTGACATCAATCCGGCGACTTTCCATACGGCTCTCCTTCGCTGGATCGGCAAGGGCAGCGACACCATCGGGCGTGGATTCGTCATGGACAATGCCCGCGCGGATCAGGTCTGGAATCAGGGAATCTGGCGTTTCCGTAGCCAGGTCGGCCAGTTGACCCCCTTGCAGATCACGCAGTCCGATGGCAGCAAGATCGCTGATCCCTACAAAGCGTGGCGCGCGGACAAAGCGGTCAACATTGTGGATGTGGAAACCACGGTGGACTACGGTGTCGAGAACGGGCCTTTCTTGTCGTTCAGTCGCGAAGATGAGGCTTCCAGCGCGGTCACGTTCCGTTACACGCTTGAGTTCGATGCGGCTGGAAACCTCGTTGGTGGAGAATGGCACTCAGCCCGCTACGACCAGCCTCTCTCGGGTGTGGCCCTTTTGGAAGACCTTCGTGCAGGCATCCAGGACCGGAGCGAATTGTGGCAGGACGCGCCGGATTTTGTCTGGGGGAACGCCGCGCCTGAGATCAAGTTCCGGGATTCGCGCGTGCTGCGCGCGGGTGTGGTCGAGGCGCTTCTGGAGTGCGCGACCTCCACCCGCCCCGCTGATGGATCGTTCGAATGGGGGAACAACGGGGTTTTGCCCTACGTGAATTGCGACATTGATTGAGCTTTCGTGTGACGATCCGCCGGTCAGGCTTGTCATCACGCTGTCAAATTGCTAACCCCGGATGATGTCCTTTCGTCATCCGGGGTGTTTTTATGGCTCGTACGGCATTTCCTCGAATTCATCTGTCCGCTTTGATGGTCTTCCTCACCCTCATCGCTGGCACCTGGGCTCCCGCCAGCTTCGCAGGGTCTGAATACCCGGAAGCCTCCAGATTTGCTGGGCGACAACTGCGCAAGGTTGATCTGTTGACGACGACAGGAGGAAAGGCATCGCTTGCTCCGGAGCGGGGAAAATCTGTTGTCTTGATCCCCGTTTTCACCAGTTGTCCTGTTACCTGCCCGACCATCTTGAAGGATTTCGAGGCCGCCTTGAGGGAATCCAGGACAGAACTCGCGAAAGCCAAATTCGAGGTTTTTGTCGTCAGTTTTGATCCGCTGGATACGGTTGGCTCTTTCAAGTCCCTCGTCGCGCGCCAGAAACTGCCGCGCCAATGGATTTATGCCGTGCCGGCCCCGGGAAGGAATTTCGGGGAGTTCGAGGCATTGCTGGCAGACCTTGACTTCCGTTACCGGAAATTGCCCGGCAACGCCGGGGGCTTTGCTCATCCGGCCGGAGCCTATATCTTTGATGACATGGGGACGGTGCGCCGGTTCCTGGCACAAGCTGAGTTCACAAAGGAAGACATTGTCGATGGCATCGTTGGTCGCAACAACACCGGCTCTGGATCTCCCGGCAAACGCGGCGCCAAATATTCCGGCGGGGTTCCCGCCGGAAGCCATACAGAACATATGGACCACCGCTGAGTCCTGGAACAACCTGACCTGGTTGTGGGATTGGGATCACATGATCTCTCCCGGCCGGGTGCTTCAGAAATACCTTGAAGAGCACCACACGGTCCCCATTTGGAATCTCTACATCTGTGGTGGTCAGTACGAACTCCAGAACCCCCAGAGTTTCACCCTGACGTGGCCGTCCCTCTTGCATTACGTGATGCCTCCGGCGGTGGCGATCATGTGCCTTTGGATGGTGATGACGGTCGCCGGGACATGGGCAACCGCGCGCTTGTTGCTTTTTGCCGGCACGCGCAACTGGATCGCGTGGGCGTGCGCCCTGGCTTTCACCCTTTCAGGATATTTCGCGGCGCATTTCAACCAGGGGCACGCGACCTTTGCCTTTTTTCACCTGATTCCTCTCCTGTGCCTTGCCTTGGTCCATGAGTGGCGCCTTCAATACACAACCGGCAAATCACGCATGGTGGCGCCGTACGTTGTATCGGTTACTTTCCTGCTGTTTTCCGCGCCGGCGATTCAGTCTCTGGTATACGCTTTTCCTGCGTTCCTCGTGCTCGCGTTGGCGCTGTTCCTGCCCTCAAGCGACAAGAAATCCCGCCTCGCCGATCACGCGGGGTTTGTCGCAGGGATCATGACTTCCTGTGCGCTCGGCGTTTTCATGGCCGGATACAAGTTCATGCCAGTGCTTTTCCAGGCGTTGACCCGCAAACGTGGTGACATTTTTGTCGAGAGTTATGGGCCTTCTTTGTTGTGGAAGACCATGTTCACTTTTGTTTCCCGGCCGCAGGAAATGTGGAGTGATTACAAGTTTGACGGCCGGGTATTCGGTTGGTGGGAATACGCCGCCTTCATCAGTCCGGCCATGGTATTGGCTTCCCTGTGCGGTTTCTTTTTCGTCTGGGGAGCGAGGGATTTCTATTCCAGCGTGCGAAGGCGCATCCTCGCCGCTGGAATTGTCCTGTTCGTCGCCGGATGCGTGCTCACGCTGGGAAATGGATTCTGGCTCGACCTGACCCGCGGCGGCCAGTTGGCTGGACCATTCGGCAAATTTCTGCAATCTGTCCGCGTGTTTCCCAGGTTTCAGTTTCTTTCCCTTTTCGGTGCCGCATTGTGCGCCGGGATAAGTCTGGAGTGCCTCGCGCACAGGTTCTCGCGCGTGGGCAGGGTCTTCAACCTCCCGCCAGCCCGGGCATTGATCACGGGCCTGCTCGTGATCCCGTCGCTCGTGCAGTCCGCGGTCATGGTTTACGACATCAAGGCGATCCCGGATCGCTTCATGGAGGAAAGCCTGGGTATCACCGCTCAACTCGACGAAGCGACCCGCTCCGGGGTTCCTTTGCTCTCTCATCGCGTCTTGAAGATGCCCGGGATCATCTCCGTGCAGGATCTGGCGATCCGTCGCGGAGTGATTGTTGATGAATGTTATGACCAGTTTTTTCCGATCAAGTCTGAGTTTCAATTACGTGGACGTGAGATTCTCCGGCCGATGACGAATCCGGCTGTCGGAGTTTTGACCAACGTGACCAGCCATTCATTCGACTTGAGGATCCCCGCCAGTCTGGATCGAAATCTCATCCTCAATATGGCCCTCGTCGATCAAGCGAAGGTTCAACCAGAGCCTTTCATCGGCCGGTCTGGCGTGGAATTCGAACGGGAAAAAGTGGCCGGTCGCGACATCCATTTTGAGTTTCCCGTGGATGATGTGCCGTTTGGATTTTCCGTCTCGACGATCGCCCTTGCCACGACGGGACTTCTGTTGATTCGCGCGCGAACGCGCCGGAAGTGATGGTTTCGGAGCGGAGTAACTGTCTCTTATACACATCTGACGCTGCCGACGATACTCCTTGTGTAGA
>CAWUNT010000120.1:0-6420 GCA_963923405.1 uncultured bacterium
CGTTGAGCGAAAGGCTATCGCGACTGCGCGCGGCTGGGCAGGCGCCACTTCTGGATCATGGAGGTTGCGCCGACGCGCTGGCATCCATGCCCGGCGTCGAGACGCGCCCACTTGACGTTACCGTTTTGTCACCTTTGCAGAGTGGCGAAATCGCGGGATCGGCGACTCCGGTCATCCAGATTGACACCATGACCGTCGCCTCTCCCCCCGTCATTCTGAGGGCACAGCCCGAAGAATCCTCTCCCCCCGTCATTCTGAGGCCGAAGGCCGAAGAATCCTCTCCCTCCGTCATTCTGAGGCCGAAGGCCGAAGAATCCTCTCCCCGGAAGAAAGGATCCTTCGCCCTTCGGGCTCAGGATGATGGCCAGGATCAGGGTGACGACGTCACCCTGCCCGTCCCGTTTGGCGTAAAAATCCTCGTTGCCAGCCGGTTCTCCGGGCGGAAAACCAGTGAGAAGGCAACCGCGCCATCAAACGAGACAACGGAAAAAGTCCATTCATCTGCCACCGCCGCTGCCATCGGCACCATGGTGCACGCCGGCCTCGAACACACCATTCGCGGGATCGCGTTCAACGCTGAAGAAACCTGGTTGAGGATTTGCGACGCGAACTTGATCGACGACCGCGAAGCGACCGTCCAGGACGCCCAGGATTCGGCGCTCGAACAACTTCGCGCCGTTCTCGAATCCGACCCATGGAAGTCGCTCATTCACAGGTTTCCAAGGCGCCGCGCGGAGGTTCCTGTTCTCTTTCTTGACTCCCGGCGCAACCTGCACTCGGGGACCATTGACCTCTTGCTCGATAACGGCGACGCCTCACGCACACCCTCTGAAGTCATGATCGTTGATTTCAAGACATCGCACGTGGAAGGCGATCTGCGGGATCATGCCGCGGAGCACGGCTATTTTGACCAGGTGGCATCCTACGCGGAGACATTGCGGACGACGTGGCCGGACGCAAAAATAGCCGGGTGCGTTTTCTACACCCGGCTTGCGCGAACGGTTGAAGTACCGCTCTGACTCAAAATTCGCGACGCGCGATCAGAACAGCGTGTAGCTCAAACGCGCGACGTTTTCCCAGCGCTTGCCATTGACCTGCTTCTCGTAGATGCCGTCGACGTATTGCAACGTATCGTTGATGAAGAGGACACGGTCGTTGACTGCCCACGTCAGGCGCAAACGGTTGAAGCTCGAATTGGAGACGTTGTAACCAGCCTTGCGGACGTCGACATTGTCTTCTTCGTTCAGGACGGCCTCGTACTTCGGTGCCCACTCGGTATCGACAAAACCACCCAGCGACGCCGTCACGCCAGAGAGGCGCGCGGGCTTGAAGGTAATCGCCGCGACCGCCTCGTTGCTAAGGTTCGGTTCACGCTTCTCGGTCTCGTGGACCGACTTTTCTTCGTTGTACACGAGGCCAAGATCACTTCCGCTGCGATCGACACGAATGTCGACCGGCGCGAACCCAGGGCGGCTGGCCGTTTCAACACCCGGCTCGAGGCTCGCCGTGAGGCTGATGGAACCGGCTGATCCCGAAAATTCCCTCGTCTTGGCAGCGGCGTTCACGGCCATCTTGCCCGACGTTCCCTTGCCCGCGAACGGAGTGAAAATATCCAGGTAAGGCGTCACGCTTAGGTTGTCGCTGCTGAACGCGCTCAACTCGGCGACAATCTCCGGATTGCGCTGCGTGAACTCGGCGGCGTTCGCCTGCTTGATCGCGCCGAACGTCACGCTCAGGTCCAAACGGCCATCCACAAGGCGCGTACCGACCGTCGGACGAACCTCAACCCGCGGAGTCGATCCGGTCACGGATTCGCCTTCCATGTTCAGATTCAAGCCGTGACGAGCCTCGACCTTGGTATAGGCGTTTGTCAGGACGTCCATCGCGGAAGCCCGTTTTTCGGCCGCGACACCCGGCGTCGCGGATTGCGCGAACGACACGGTCGACGTGAACAACATCGTGGAAACAGCAAGCGACATGACATGGAAACGCATGGGCCAACCCCCCGAAATAATTGCCGGCTGCTACCGGCTTCCCCGGCCGGCACCATTCCCGGAATGGGAGGCACCGCCGCAAAGCGGCTTCTATCATGGGTTACACGGTGGATTCCAAGGTTTTTTAAGACGGATTCAAATGAATCATGAAAACGAAATCACACAGGTTGCAACGCGTCGTCGCCAACCCCGCGATCCAATTGACGGTCCATGTCGTACTTGGGGTCCCAGACAAAACGTTGGCCAGTGGATGCCCCTTCGTCATCACAGCCCCCCGCCACCGGCAGCCGCCGCGTGATGCCGGCGGCCGTCAAGTCCGCGTGGAATTCATGCACCATGGCCAGGCAGTCCTGAATCGAGGCTGCCGTATTGATCCGCTCGCGCAGTTTTTTCGCCCCGGGCCAGCCCTTGGCGTACCACAACAAGTGCTTGCGCATGCACACAGCGCCCATGCCTCCGGGTCCGTACGCAGCCTGTTGCCACGCCAGATGGCTCGTCACCGCCTCCAGCCACTCGTCCAGGCCGACTTCCACGTTGCCGGTCAGGATCTCGCGGAAAATCCACGGATTCCCGAGAGCTCCGCGACTGACCATGACCCCGTCGACTCCCGTCCTCTCGCGCATCTGCACGGCATCGCCGCGGCAGAAGATGTTGCCGTTGCCGAAAACCGGGATTTTCAGGCGCCGCTTCACCGCGGCCAATGTCGCCAGGTCCACGGGGTAACTGTAATCCTCACTGCGCAAGCGCCCGTGGATCGTGATCCACTCGGCGCCGCCTTTTTCCGCGGCGTCGGCGACTTCAAAAATCGTAACGGTCGACCGGTCCCATCCGAGGCGGACTTTGACCGAGAATGGCTTGTCCGTTGCTTGGCGCGCGAGGCGCACGGTCTCGTAAACACGCTGCGGATCCTTCAGGATAGCGCTGCCGCATCCGGATTTCACGACTTTCGTGACCGGGCACCCCATGTTGATGTCGATCGTGTCAAACGGCTGCTTGTCGAGGATTTCGATCGCGCGCGCCGTGTCGTCGGCCGTTCCGCCTGTGACCTGGACTCCCAGGATGGCCTCGCTCTCATGACGCGCCATCATGTCAAACGTGCGTTTGCTGTTGTACAGAATGGCCTTGGCCGAGAGCATCTCGACATAAGTCAACGAAGCGCCTTGTCCCGCGCAGACGCGCCGGAACGGGTGGTCCGACACCCCGGCAAGGGGCGCCAAAACGACCGGGAATTCCGGGAATCCAAGTTTGTCGAACGCGGGAATACGAACCATTTTTACGGGCGCCTCAAACAAGACCCGGGGCCCGTGGTCCGGCCCTCGGTCAAAAGTTGAACGTGATCGGCGGCAGTCGCAACACCGGACGTCCGTTGCCTGGTTCACCGCGGAATCGACCCCGGTTTGCGGAGGCTCCGCCAGCAATATTCGCGCTGCTGTCGATTTCACGTTTGGAATAGATGGCTAGAAACGCGACCACATCCCACCAGGCATGGGTGAAGGCTGCCTCACCCAGGGACCATCCATTTCGCTGCGTTACATAGCCCCAGTGGTACCCCAAAAGCAACTGAGTAATCGGGACGTCCACCTGGGACCGGTGAGCCAAAGAAAACACCAATGCCTGCGCTATGTTAGACCCGATATCGGTGGCGACATACTCGCGCAGGACCGGCATCATCCACCCCCGGAAGAGGGCCTCTTCGTTAGTCCCGGCAAGGTAACTGAACGACCCGGCAAAGGCGCCGTCGAGTGGCTTCAGGGCAACGTTCTCGAATTTATCGCTCTTCGACTGGGCGGAATAAAGGGCAAGGGCGCTGATGATGCCAAGCGGCACGTAGGTCGTCGGCCGGGTCAGGTAGTCGAACCGGAAGGGCGCCATGGCCAGATCCGGTACTGTGACCTTTTCCCCGAGGAACGAGTACTGTCCCTGTTCGCGGCGAGATTCGACCGCGTTGCGAAAGGCGTGCAGCGTGCTGAAACTGCCGGCGGCCATCGTCAATTGGTTGCCCAGCATCAACCGACGGACATCGCCGTCGCGGGCGTCAATCTTATTGTCCTTTGGATCGAGGTCGCGCTCCTTGAGAGAGTCGCTCGCGCCACTGGCGAGGAAACCGCCGCCAAGCCATATGCCTGAATACGCGGCAGCCGCCCCGTAATCCCTCTCAATCCACTGGTCGAGTCCAGGGAGGAGAAAACTCACAGCCGGCATCCAGATGTCGCTTTTGGGCGCGGCCGACGCCACCTGTGCCGGCATCGACACCAGAACACCCGCGACAACCAAAGACGTAACGGTATGACGACATTTTTGCACAGGCGCTCTCCAGTTTCCGGCGGGGCGATTTGCGGATATAGTACCTTGTCAACGAAGCGGCTTCAAACTCTGTACTACAGCCAGGTGCCCGAAATGCTCGATATCAAATTCATCCGCGAGAATCCGGAACTCGTCGCCAAAGGCGCGAAAGACAAGAATTTCAAGATCGACATCCCGCGCCTCCTGGAACTCGACAGCGTTTGCCGCACCCTCCAGTCCGAGACAGAGAATCTTCAGGCCGAACGCAACCGCCTGTCGAAGAGCATAGCCCAGGCGGCGCCTGCCGAACGTGAAGGGCTCAAAGCGCAAGTCCAGGACATCAAGCGCAAGATGGACGAACTGACTCCGAAACTGGAATCAGTGAAATCAGAATTCGACACGATGATGCTCGTGATCCCGGCCCCCGCGCGCGCGGATGTTCCCGTCGGCAAGGACGACACGGAAAACGTCGAAGTGAAAAAATGGGGCCAGGTCCCGAAATTTGATTTCACGCCGGTGGACCATGCGGTCATCGGCGAGAAACTCGGCATCATCGATTTCGGTCGCGGCGTCAAACTGGCCGGCAGCCGGTCGTACATCCTGCGCGGCGACGGGGCGCGCCTCGAACAAGCCATTCTCAGGTATACGTTCGACAAGTTGTGCCAGCGCGGTTACACGCCGATGACCGTGCCTGTCCTCGTGAAGGAAGAGGCCATGACCGGGACCGGATATTTCCCGACCGGGCGCGAACAGGCCTACTACATCGAGAAGGATGAACGGGCCCTCGTCGGGACGGCTGAAGTCAGCCTGACGAGTTACTACAGCGACGAGATCCTGCAGGAATCTGACCTGCCGTTTCGCAGCATGGCGTGGAGTTCGTGTTTCCGTCGCGAGGCCGGCACTTACGGCAAGGACACAAAAGGCCTCTACCGGGTCCACCAGTTCCAGAAGATCGAACAAGTGATCATCGCGCCGGCGGATCCGGCCGAATCGGAAAAATTGCACGCCGAACTCTTGAAGAACGCCGAGGACATCCTGCAGGACTTTGGCCTCGCCTACCGCGTCGTCTATGTGTGCACGGGGGACTTGGGCCAGGGCCAGGTCCGCAAGCACGACATCGAAACGTGGATGCCTTCGCGCAGCGCCTACAGTGAGACTCACAGTTGCTCGACTTTCCACGACTTCCAGGCGCGCCGCCTCAAGCTGCGTTACCGGACGAAGTCGGGCGAAGTGAAAGTCGCCTATACGCTAAACAATACGGCGATCGCGACGCCGCGCGTCCTGATCCCGCTGCTGGAGTGTTACCAGCAGGCCGACGGCAGCGTTAAAATCCCCGACGCCCTCGTCCCTTACATGAACGGCCAGAAAATCATCACTGCCCCGTCATCCTGACCAAGACGTCATCCTGAGCCGGAGGCGAAGGATCCTCTCTTCCCGTCATCCTGACCAAGACGTCATCCTGAGCCGAAGGCGAAGGATCCTCTCTTAAAAAAAGGATTCTTCGCTTCGCTCAGAATGACGGTGAAGAAAAGATTCTTCGGGCTTCGCCCTCAGAATGAAGGGGTAACCCCACAATGACGGAACCGTCAAATACGGCGTGCCCGTTCATCACTCCTGCCGCGACGGGCGATCAGGACGACTTTGGCACACCCCAAAAGCATCCGTAACTACCCGCCCCAACGTCTGTATTTCAGTCTTTCTTTGTTTTTACCTAAAGCCGTGATCTCGCCCTCCGAAAACCCTGCAGGTCCCCGGGGCGTCATCAAGATGGCGTAAGGTTTCAGGGGGCGTTTAGAGGAGATCCATCATGAAACGCATCGTCATGGCGGCGCTTGCCGTCGCATTCCTCGGCACTGGCTGCGCCACATCTCAGAGCGCAAAACTGGTCGCACCGAAAGGCGCGGAGTACTTCGTCGCGAACGAGGATCACCCCGAAAATGCACGTCTCGTCGCGAAGATGGACAACGTCGACGACTACACCCTGGACGGAACCTCTCCGCGAATCAAGAAAAGGGCGAAAGCACGCGCTGCTTCCCCGTCATTCTGAGGCCGCCCCGTCATTCTGAGGCCGCAGGCCGAAGAATCCTTTCTTGAAGAGAGGATCCTTCGCTCCGCTCAGGATGACGTGAGGCTCAGGATGACG
>CAWUNT010000121.1:0-6384 GCA_963923405.1 uncultured bacterium
CCGTGTCGAACCCGAAACACGGCATGCCGTGGCGCTCGTCAAAGGCGGCAGGCGCCTCGAACCAGTGTTGGACGATGCGCCGCAGGTGCAGGTTCAGTCCGAGTGGCTGAAGCAACGCCGTGGCCCATGGACCGCTGGTGATGATGAGGCGTTCCGCATGGAAAGTGCCCGCGCTCGTCTTCACCGTGACAGGACCATGCCCCGTGGACTCCCATGACAAAACCTTGCTGTTGAACAGGATTCGCGCCCCGTGCTGGCCAGCCAGTTCCGTATGCGCCCTGACGCACTCCTCGACACGCAGGAATCCCGCGTCTTCCTCGAACAGGACTTCCCAGTCATCGCTGAAGTTGAATTGAGGATACATTTCGCGGGCTTGCGCGGCGGTCCAGGTCTCGATGGCCAGTTCGTGCTCGCGCGCCGCGCGCTTGACACCGGCAACAACCTGGCTCGTCCGGGGATTTCCGGCCAGGACCAGTCCGGTGCGGTGAAACAAACGCCTTCCGGATTCGGCCTCGAGCTCGTCCCAAAGATCGTAGGCCCGGTTAAGCAATGGGACGTAGTCTGGATGTTCGAAATAAGCCTTTCGAATCAGGCGGGTATCGCCATGTGAGGCTCCCTTGTCGTGAGCCGGATCGTACTGTTCCAGACCCAGGACTTTCGCGCCGCGGCGGGCGAGATGCCACGCGGTGGCGCTGCCCATTCCGCCGATTCCCACCACTATTGCGTCGTAAGTTGCTTGATCCATAACCTGTTTCCGCTACATTCTGAGGCCCGTTTCATACTCCCACGGAGATTGTCGTGACCAGCAATTTTTGGACAATTTGGACGACTGGCGGCTTTGCTCTCCTCGTTTTTGTTCTGGGTGTCGGCGCTGGATACTGGCTCCGGTGGTGGACCGGGCGGAACCAGGGGCAGGAAGTAGCGGAGACGGTTCGCGGAATTTTCAGCCAGTTGTCGATGGAGGCCCTTGGGGCCGCCAGCGAGCAACTGACCGCCATGGCGCGGACCCAGCTGGCCGCCGAACGTGATGTTTCGGCCAAGGAACTCGATCACAAGAAATCCCTGATCGACAACGAGCTCAGGTCCATGAACCACGCCCTGGAGACGCTTGGCAGCGTCGTGCGCACGATCGAGTCGGAGCGCAAGGCCAACTTTGCGGAACTTGGCCAGGTTTTGAAGTCGACGCAGGACAGGATGCGCGACCTCAGTGACGTGACTGGCGAGCTCAAGCAAGTGCTCTCAAGTTCCCAGTCGCGCGGGGTGTGGGGCGAGCGAATCGCGGACGATATCCTGCGATTTGCCGGTTTCGTCGAGAACATCAACTACGAAAAACAGAAAGCGATTGCCTCGATTGGCACGAAACCTGATTTCACGTTCTTCCTGCCGCGAAATCTCGTCCTGAACATGGACGTGAAGTTCCCGATCACGAATTACGCGCGGTTTGTCGGGGCGACGGGAACGGCGGAGAAAGAAGCCGCGCGCAAGGCGTTCTTGAATGACGTCAAATTGCGCATCAAGGAAGTTACGGTCCGTGACTACATCAACCCCGGGCAAAACACGGTGGACTGCGTGTTGATGTTCATTCCCCACGAGCAGATTTACGCGTTCATCCAGTCCGAGGCTCCTGAGGTTTTTGATGAGGCTCTGGGCAAGAAAGTCATTTGTTGCTCGCCGATGACGCTTTTCGCGGTGCTTGCCGTGGTCCGTCAGGCCGTGGACAGCTTTGCCATGGAAAAAGCCTCAAGTGAGATGTTGAAAGTCATTGGTGAGTTCAAGTCGCAGTGGGAAAAGTTCACCGAGAAACTCGAGGGTCTCGGCAAAAAAATAGGTTCTATCCAGGGTGATTATGAGGCGCTTGTCACCACGCGCCGCAGGCAGCTGGAGAAACCTCTCGAGAAACTTGAAGAGATCCGGTTGTCGGGCGTCAACAATGTTGCGGCACTGGCACCGTCAGAACATCAATTGCCCGCAGGGGATACAAGGAGAGAATAAACAATGGTCAGAACCCTTTTCGACGAATTTCGCAGCTTCGCATTCAAGGGCAATGTGGTCGACATGGCGGTGGGTGTCATCATCGGTGCCGCCTTCGGCAAGATTGTCGATTCCCTTGTGAAAAACATCCTGATGCCGGTGATCAGCTTGTTGATTCCCGGAGAACAAGGCTATATCGGATGGAAACTTGTTATTGGCAGCAAGGAAGTTCCCTACGGAATCTTCCTGGGTGAAGTGGTCAATTTCCTGATCGTCGCGTTTGCCTTGTATGTTTTCATGATCAAGTTCCTCGGATTTCTGACTTCGCAAAAGAAGCAGGAGGCGGCGGCGCCCCAGCCCCCCGTCGTCAGTGAGGAGCAAAAACTTTTGCGCGAGATCCGCGATCTTCTCGCCGCGCGACGCTGATCCCTTCGTCGCGATCGCATTTGGTCGCGAACCACGCGATGTATCCGTAGCACAAGGCTGGAATGGCGAGCGCGGCCTTCAAGCCTGACGTATCAGCGATGCTTCCGACGACGACGGGCAGGAGGGCTCCGCCAACGATCGCCATGACCAGCAGGCTTGACCCGACGCTGGTCAGCGCGCCAAGGCCACTGACGCCGAGGGCGAAGATAGTCGGGAACATGATCGAATTGCACAAGCCAACGGCCAGCAACGCGTAGCCCGCGGTGGATCCGGACGTTACCGTCGAGGTTCCCGTCAGGAGTGCCGCGATGATGGCGACCAACATCAACGCGCGGTTGCCGTCGATCTTCCTCATGGCGGCGCTGCCCGCGAATCGCCCGATCATTGCCCCCGTCCAGTAGATGGAAACATATTTCGCGGCCTCATGTTCCGTCGTGGTCATGTGCGCGACATTGGTCAGGTAGTTGACAAGAAAGCTTCCGATGGAAACTTCAGCGCCGACGTAGGCAAAAATTCCGATGATGGCGAGGCGCAGCGGCGTCGAGCGCAAGGCCTGCCTTGCCGCAGCGACATTGAATGGCTCAATTTTGTCCGATACCACGGGTAACTTTGACTTCATGAAGATCACGGCCATGGCCATCAGGATGAACGACATGGCAAGGTAGGGACCCTGCACCTGCCGGGCGCCGCCGCCGGATTGTTGAAGGATCAGCCATCCCCCGACCCACGGAGCGATTGCCGTTCCCAGTGAATTGAAGGCTTGCGTCAACGTCAATCGACTGGAGGCCGTCTCTGGCGTGCCAAGTAGCGTCACAAAAGGATTCGCGGCGACTTGCAGGATCGTGATGCCCAGCGCCAGGACAAACAAGGCGGCTAGAAAGAACGGAAACGACGGCACTTGTGCCGCGGGCCAGAACATCGCCGCGCCCAGGGCGCAGGTGGCGAGTCCAGCGACGAGAGCGCGCTGGTATCCGAGGCGCGCCGTGATCGCGCCGGCAGGAATCGCGCCGACGAAGTAGGCGATGAAGAACGAGAACTGGATGAGGGCGGCCTCGGTATAGCCGAGACTGAAAACCGATTTCAGGTGCGGAATGAGGATGTCATTGAGGCATGTGATGAAGCCCCACGCGAAGAACAAGAAAGTCAAAAGCGCGAATTGCATCCGTCGTTCCCCCTGAAAATAAAAAGCCCGTCAGTTGTACCTGACGGGCTTTGTCTTGTTCAAGCGGTTAAGGCCGGATTACGGGGCCACGCGCGATACCGCGTCAATGAATGGTGACGCGATATTGGGAGTCAGGGCACCCTGGGTTGCCAGGATGTCACGAGCCGTCTGCACGCCGAGGTGATTGAATACCTTGAAGTTCCGGTTCACGTCGTGCGCGATGACCGTCCCGTCCACAGCGAGGCGAGCCTGCAGGCCCACGCCGCGCGTGTAAGCGAAGATGTTCGCGTTCTGGGATACGCCGGTGCCGGTTCCGCCACTGAGCGGTCCGACCATGGCACCCACACCAGCGCCGAGGGTCAACTGGGAACTCTCAAGGCTCCTGACGCCCGCGTCATTCATGAACAGAAGGAGGCTCTCAACGACGCCGCCGCCGATCTGGAGGCCAACCGAGGCGCCGCCGACCGACAGGAACGTCGGCGCGCTCCATGTGCCTTCCGGCAGGCGACAGGTCGCCATGCCGTCTCCGCCAGTTCCGCCAAAGATGAAGCCGGCCTGAACGGTACGGATCGCCGCGATGCATCGCGCCTGACGCAGCAGTTCAGGCGGAACGGCCGGCGCAAGGATTGCAAGGGTCGAACTCGTGTCTGAAACGACGTTGCTGATACGGCGGAACTCGCCCGGACGCAGCGGCGGGTTCTCGGTGCCGGCCAGGGTCGAGCTGGCGGTTGTCGGTGCGTTGGCTCCGCAAGCAGTCAACACCTGTGCGGCAAGGGCAACGGAAATTACGGTTTTGATGATGGAATTTGGACGAATTTGGCTCATTGGCAACTACCTCTTTTCCCGGATTTAATCCTCTGATGAGGCGGGTATTGCAGAATTTGTGCCGGATGCGCCACAATTAATTACCGGCTAAATCAGCGTCTTACGGCGCCCCCTGGACGGGGGGCTGTCAACTCGATTGCCACCGGGTTCCATGCTAGACAATCAAATGCCGCAATTCGGTTGAGGAGTGGCCAATGGCCCTGTGCCAAAAACGCCAGTCAAGGTTTCGCTGTGCGCTCGTCGCGGCGATGACTCTTTTGCTTTACGCTCCGGCGATTTTCGCGGAGCGCAAATGGCAGATGGGGTCCAACGAGGCATACGTGGCGCAGACTGACGACGGCTGGATTTTGCCGATCTATCGCTACACTCCCCGCGACACCAATCCCGTCGCTGCCACGCGTCGATCCCATCCTCCCGTTGTCCTGTGCCACGGGATGGGCGCCAACCGTTTCAACCTGGCGCAGACAGGCCCGGGAAATCTCGCCGCGTGGCTTGCGTCAAGAGGGCGGGATGTTTTCGTGATCGAGTTGCGTGGCGCCGGACGTTCCGTGGAACTCACCCCCGACGCGCGTTTTGACTCGAAGTGGAAATACGATTTTGACACGTACCGTGAGAAAGATGTGCCGGCGATCCTCGCGCGCATTCGCGAAATTACTGGATCCTCGGAAGTCGACTGGGTCGGTCACTCCATGGGTGGCATGCTTCTTTACACGATCGCGGGACACGATCTCGGTTTTTCCGGTGACGTGAGGATTCGTCGCGGCGTCGCTGTCGCGAGCCCCGGCATGATCCAGGACTTGCCCGTCCGTTTGAACATGATGCTCCATCTTGCCGGGTGGTTCCCATTGAACCAGTTGCCCAACCGTTGGTGGCTCAAGACGATCATCCAGCTTTACCCGCATCTTGTTCCGGAGAACGAGCCGTCGCTTGGCTTCAAGGAGAATTACGATTCATCGTTCATTCCTGCCTTTGTCGCAAACGTCGGGTCGGACCTGTCCAGGTCACTCGTGCAGCAAGTCCGTTCCTGGTACGGGCGTGGGGGATTGTTCTCTCGCGACGGCAAAGTGAATTACACGGAAGAGATGAGGAAGAGCAGTGTTCCCATCCGCTTTATCGCGGCGAATCGCGATCACATCGGATCCATCAAGTCAGTGGAAAGGGCTTATGAGGCGCTCGGCTCGGACAAGGACTTCCTGGTCCTCGGAAAAAACGCGGGCGGCGTCAGGGATTACGGCCATACAGACATCGTTGCCGGAAAATTCGCTCCGGTCGACACGTTCCCGCTGATCGAGTCGTGGCTCTCTGAAAAAGCCCCGCTTACAGCCAGCAGGGATTGAATTACCAGAAGCTCGTTTTTCATTACGCTGAATCCCTCGTCAAAAGAGATGCCGGGTTTGACCAGGATCGCGTCGGGCCCGGTAGCCATGCCCAGGTGCGCTGCCAGGCGCGACGAAGTCACGGTTTCCGTACAGCTGCCTCCGAGGATCACAAAAAGTCCGTTTTCCTTGCAAATCCGGACCGCGCGCCCCGAATCGAGGAGTGATCCCGTATCGGGCATCTTGATGTGGATTCCATCGACGATCTTGTCGACCGACAGTTTCTCGATTTGCGCGAGGGAGTTGGCCCATTCATCGGCAATGATTCTGGCTTTGGTTCCATGCGCGCGCATCGCCGTTTTCAGTTCGAGGAGTCTCTGGATCTGCGCTTCAAACGTGGACTCCACAACTGGACTTTCCACATGCAGGTCAAAAGGCTGGCAACGCCGCGAGAGTTTATCGATGAATTCCGCCACCAGCCGGATGTCGCCGCGGAAGATCTGGTCCAGGGCCCCGTGAAAGTCGATCGTGATGGCTCGCGGTATTGGCTTCGGCGACAGGTCCGCGATCCTTTTCTTCAACCAGTCAACGTAATCGAACAACCTGGTTCCATCCGCCCCGAGTTCCCGGTCGAGATCCTCGAATTGTCCCTGTCTCTTATACACATCTGACGCTGCCGACGAT
>CAWUNT010000122.1:0-6377 GCA_963923405.1 uncultured bacterium
TATCGTCGGCAGCGTCAGATGTGTATAAGAGACAGACGTGGGCGGCGATGAAGCTCGGGTCTTGGACGGTACATGACTTGATGCGGGCCCCGATCCGGGACTTGCCGGCGATTCTCGCGAAATTGAAATCCGGACCCTTGGGTCAAAATCCCGCGTTCCTGCGCGTGGAGCAGGAAGCCTCGGCGATCATTGAGCGCATCGTCGCGATTGGAATCGGATACCTCCACATGGCGCGGCGTGTCCGCTCCCTCTCCGGCGGCGAGTCCCAGCGACTCAAACTGGCTGGCATCCTCTCAGAGTCCTTGCGCGGCGTGCTGTATGTTCTGGACGAGCCATCGCAGGGGCTTCATCCCGAGGAACTGGACCTTCTCTGGCAAGGACTGGAAAGGTTGCGAGACCAGGGTAACACCGTGTTGATCGTGGATCATGACGACGCGCTGATGCGTCGTGCCGACCTGATCATTGACCTCGGTCCGGGCGGCGGCGCTTCGGGCGGCCGTCTCCTGGCCAGGTTCGCGCCGGGAGACGCGGCACGGTTCGCGAAGGATTCGCGCACGGCATGGCATCTTTCCCATGCCGCGAAGAAAGTATCCGCGATGGGGGCGCGCGTGACTCCAGGCCAGTTGCGCGGACAACTTGCCACGCCATTCATGGAACTGGCGGATTGCGATCTTCACAATTTGAGGATCAAGCGCGTGCGTTTTTTGAAATCCGCGTTGAATGTCGTGTCCGGAGTCTCGGGCGCGGGCAAGAGCAGCCTTGTTCTCGGTACGCTGATGCGAAACCTCGAGGCGCAGATAGCCGGTTCCGGCCGCGGTCGGCGCAAAAAACCGTTTGGTTGCTCGGCGATTTCGGGTGTGGACGATGTCGAGCAGTTGTATCTGATCGATCGCCGTCCCGTTGCCAAGAGTTCTGTCAGCATGCCCGCGTCGTACCTTGATGTGTTCGGGGAATTGCGCGACCTGTATGCCCGGTTGCCCGAGGCACAGATCGCGGGCCTGACGGCGCGGAGTTTTTCGCTCAACGCGGAGGGTGGGCGCTGCGAGGAATGCAAGGGGCGCGGCGAGGTCGCGTTGTCGATGCGTTTTCTCTCGGACGCGCGCGTGCGATGCCCGGTATGCGAGGGCAAACGTTACCAGCCGCCCGTGCTTGCCGTGACCTTCAACGGTATCAACATCGCGCAGGCGCTTGACCTGACGATTGATGAGGCTCTTGAGACTTTTGCCAGCCACAAGATGATCGTCAGGCGCTTGTTGCCAGCCCAGGAACTCGGCCTGGGGTATTTGAAAATGGGGCAGCCCAGCGCCAGTCTGTCGGGTGGCGAGGCGCAGCGCCTCAAGATGGTCCCGTTCCTGACAAAACGCATGGCGGCAGGCACCGTCCTGTTGATGGACGAACCGACGACCGGCCTTCATTTCGACGATGTCGTCCGCCTTCTGGACCGCCTTCGCCATTTGGTCAGCCTTGGCGCGACCGTCATCCTCGTCGAGCACAACACGGATGTCATCTGCTCCGCGGACTGGCTCGTGGACCTGGGTCCCGGATCGGCCGAACTGGGCGGAAACCTTGTCTTCGAAGGCGCTCCCGCGGGTGTGACTTCGATCAAGGCGTCCCCCACCGGAAGGCACTTGAGTTCACTCAACTGACCCGTCCGGACGTCAAAGAATTCGACAGCCTTCAACTGCGTTGCCAGGCCGCGCGCCGGGCACGCTCAATCGTGATTTCTCAACCCCCCGTAATTGAAGCGCAATCTGTCCCGCCCGGCAGCCACCACGCCAGCCGGGCTTGGCCCGGGCTTTGCTCCTGAGCGTTGGTGATACCGGCCTGTCCGGTGCCCATGGAACTTGTTGCTGCTGAATGTCGCGGAGTTGAAGCTGTGTTGAACAGGAATCTTTCCCGGGTACTTGTTACCCTGATTTCACTGACAGCAGGATTTTTTAGCGGTTTTGGCGTGGTGGCTGCCGTATCGCAGGCGCGCAGCGCGCATGCGTCAGCGAAGACCATCAGCGCCGGGCCCGTTGCCGTCCCGGAAGGTCATCCAGTCCCGGGGCAGGAAGCCATCGACCAGGCCATGGAAATCTTCAAGATCGCGAAGCCTGATGATGCCAGCCACCCTGTGTTTGATCCTGAATTGAAAGACCGCGGTCTCACGGTCAAATCGAGTTGGCTGGGCAGGACCCAGGTCTTTATCGGCCCCAGCGCTTTCACGAGCTGGGGAATGCTCGGCTCGACTCTGGCACACGAAGTGGAAGTGCATTGTCGCCAGAATTTCCCGGTGATTTTCATGCGCGATCAACTCGGCATGGACGGGACGGCCGAGGCCGAGCGCGAGGCGTACCGTTACGAGATCCAGAATGCCGCCAGGTTTGGCCTGAACGGTCGTGACACGAATTTGATCGCGGCAACGGTTGAGTACTACTATCCGCGCGGGAAATAACTCCGCGCGAGCTCCACGTAATGATCCGCTGAATCCTGGATTGATTTGATCTCTTTTTCAGTCAAGGTTCGCACGACCTTGGCCGGTGATCCCATGATCATCGAGCCCGGCGGGAAATCCTTGCCCGGTGTTACGACCGAACCAGCGGCGACAAGAGAGTTTTTCCGTATGACCGCGCCGTCGAGGATAATGGCCCCCATGCCGATCAGGCAGTTGTCTTCAATGGTGCATGCGTGGATCACCGCGGAATGGCCGACTGTGACATCACTGCCAATGCTGGTCGGTCCGGTTCCCCGCGTGACGTGCACGACGGTGTTGTCCTGGATGTTGGTGCGGAATCCAATCCTGATGGTGTTCACGTCTCCGCGGATGACGACGTTGAACCAGATGTTGGTCTCGTTTCCCGCAACGACGTCTCCGATCACGTGAGCTCCACTGGCGACGAAGGCATCCTTGCCAAGTTCCGGCCTCTTGTTCTTCCAGGCGGTGACCCGGGCACCTTCCATCGCGTGTGACACTTGCATCGCGGGACCTCCGTTGCTAACACAGGATCATCAAGTCAGGACAATCATGACACCTTTTCTGAGAAACATGAATCACTGGAATGTCGTCCTTCGCGAGGTTTTTCTCGTGCCGCCCGCTTTGTTGGCCACCGCTGGCATTCGATTGCCGGAAACCATCGGGGAATTGGCGGATCTCGCGGGCCTTTCCATCGAGGATACCCGCAAACGCCTCGCGGAAGTCGACGCGCTGCAGTCCGCTGAAGTAGAGATCATGGCGCGGGAACTTGAAACATTGCGTGCTGGCTGTGCCCGTGCCGGCCAGGAATTTATTTTGCTGGATGTGCGTTCGCGCGCCGCGCGATCAGGCGGTTGCCCGGTGTCAGGGCTGGCTGACGGGGTCCATCCGGTCAGTGTTCACGACATCGATTTTGCGGCATGGTTGCGCGGCGCTGCTGACTCTTGTGTTGTCACCATCGGGCGTGACGTTGACCAGGCGTGGAGCGCCGCCATGTATTTACGCTCTCATGGAATTCCGGGCGCGCGAGCGCTTGATCCGGGGTCAGACTTTCCCGATCAGGCCCAGGATGTCGGTCGGCAGGACGGCGTGGAATCCGACTTTCCCAGCCGCCAGTCTCGCGGCTGACGTGACCACGGCAAGACTGCGCATCACGGCCTGGGGCGCCTCGCATCCAATGGCGCCATGAGCGGCGATACAACCAGCCAGGACATCGCCTGTCCCCGCGCGACCCATGGCGTTGCTGCCCTCGTTGAAAACCAGGGCGCGCACGTTGCCGTCGCCATCGATGTGATAGGGGGCTGGTCCGCACAATACCGGGGTTGAATGCTTGTAGACAACGTGTACGCCGAGGTCCGCGCAGGCCTGCTCCACGGCCAGCACATTTTCAGCGCCCATCGGAGCTGGCCATTTGTCCCTGGACATGCGCGTCCACTCGCCCGGGTGCGGTGTGAACACGGCGTGGCCTGGCTTGAATTCGAGGCGGTGTTTCGTCAGCAGGTCGACTATGCCCTGCAAGGCACCGGCGTCCATGACAACAAAACCCTCGCGCGAGAATTCACACAAGAAAGCCAGTGATTTGGCGCCGAGGGGATTTTCCATGGTGCCGGGGCCGATGACCATGGACCGGACCTTGCGTGTGGTGACGAAATGCTCGAGTCGTCGCGGGTCGATACCGCTCCTCGATCGACCACGCGCGAACAGTGACTCGCTGGTCAGGTCAGGCGGAATGTTCGCATGCGGCATGATGGCGTCAGGGATCGCGATCGTGGCCCAACCGGCGCCAGCGCGGAGCGAGGCGAGGGCAGAAAGGACGGGCGCGCCCGTTTTTCCCGGGCTGCCACCGGCGACCAGGACATGTCCCCGGTCATACTTGTGCGCGGCTGCCGGGAGCCGGGCCCACGGATTGTCGGCCAACAGGTCTCTGAGGCGGATTACGCCGTAGACAGGCTTCTCTTCTTCCAGGGCTTGCGCGATTGCCGCGTCAGAAAAACCAATGTCGACACAGTGAACTTTTCCGCACAAGTCGCGGGCCGGAGAGATCGCGTGCACGGCTTTCAATGCCCCGAAGGTCACGGTCTGGTCTGCCGGCAGCGGGGCTTCGTCCTGGCTGGGATCGTCACAAGTCAGGCCCGATGGCAGGTCAACCGCGACAACGGTCGCGCCATCGCGCTGTTTTATTGTCGCCGCGGCCCTCAGGGCGCGCCCCTCGGCTGAATTCAAATCGAGCGGTCCGCGAAATCCCAGCCCGAAAATTCCGTCGATGATGCAATCAAATCGTGGCGCGTGCGGGACCTCGACCGCGCCGTCTCCGACCTTGATGGTGGTAACCGTCAAGGTGGGGTCCGCGGACAGGAGGCGCGCCGCTACGAGGGCGTCGCCGCCATTGTTGCCGCGCCCGGCCAGGACCAGAAATGAAGTTCCGGATTTTCGCGCGACCGCGGCGACTGCGGCACCGGCGCGCTCCATCAGTGAGGACTGCGGGATATCGCAGGTATTGCTGCTCAGGTCGTCCACCCGCCGCGCGCATGCGGCGGACCAGACGGGGTCAGCCTTCATGCTTCCTCGACCGTGCCACCGGCTTTCTTGACAATCTTGACCAGCGCGTCTGTGACTTCGCCCTTGAACGCGCGGTGCGTGAAGGCGATTTTTTCCTCGACCATGGTGAAGAAAATCTTGTCGCCATCAACTTCTTTTTCAAACGTCAAGGTCGACGTGCCCATTTTCGAGATGGTGATGACCATCTGGGCCTTGTCGATCGCGAACTCGACCATTTCACTCAGGGCGCGGTCCCCCATGGCTTTCTTGATGGCAGAGACAATTTTTTTCGGTTCCTGCTTTGGAAAGGAAATTTTCATGGGGCCGGTTCTCCTGAATTCAGACATCAAAACGGGAAATTGATCGTGACGCCGCCTTTGAACAGTGAAAGGTAATCCGGAACGTTTCTTTCGAACGTGTCCCGGGCCTCCTCGCGATGAATGGACCACGTGGTCTTCGAGATCGTCTGCGTGATGCCCAGGCTGATCCACGTCGCCGGTTTCGCGAACAGGGACAGCTCGCCGGTCAGGACATCACCATCAGCCGACAGGGCGTCATATGTCGGCATACCGTAAAAGTAGGCGTTTTTTTGCCTTTCGTAGGCTCCGAACAGGCTGGTGCTGATCCCGGCCCCGAAGTTGTATGACAGGGTTCCAGCGAGACTGAGTGCCTGGTCTGGACCGTCCAGGGACTGGTCCTTGTAGAGGAAATCCTTGATGGCGCCTTCCATCTCAAGACTCGTGGTGGAATTGAGATCCCACGAGGCGCGCAGTGTCGCGTCCTTCGTCTCGATCGTGGTCTTGTTGTTGCTGTCAAGGAACGTGCCGGCGGAACCTATGAGTTGCCACGACGTGGTGGACCGTCGCGTTCCAAATCCGGCGAATCCCTTGACCGTCCCGGATCTGCCAAGGCGCTTGAATTCCGGGTACTCGAAGTAACCGTTGATACCCGTCTGGATCCACCAGTTGTCCCCCGCGGCGAATTCCAGCCACGGTTCCGCCCCCGCGTAGGCAAACAGCTTGTGCTTGTTGATCGGATCGGTCTGCTGAAGGCGGACAATGTCCTGCTCTTCCTCGATGATCACCATCCTTCGTTCTTTCCCCGTGACATCGCGGTCTTCTCCACCAAAGAGGATCTGCAAGCCAAAAGCATTCCGTCTGGAGCCTGACTTGGAGTCCACCGGGGTGCCGAACGGAAGCAGGGGGCCTTGCTGGAACTTGAAACTGCCGATGTTCACGGTTGTCGTCGAATCGGCGAGTCCGTGATTGTCGGATAACTGTGTGCGGCGCTCGCCCTTGAACGCCATGGACTTCCTGATGCCCTGAAACCCCTTGTGTTCGTACGGCGTGTTCGATGGCGACGGGGTGCTCGTTACCGCGGGCTG
>CAWUNT010000123.1:0-6331 GCA_963923405.1 uncultured bacterium
TCGCGGGAAAGTAACGGGTCGCAAAAAACGCCGCGGCGAAAGTTGCCGTCGAGACAGCGATTGAGACAACTGCCGTGGGTGTCAGCTGACGTTTCACGATCACTGCGTCCCGAACAGGCGGTCACCCGCATCGCCCAGTCCAGGCAAGATGTATTTCTTCTCGTTGAGTTTCTCATCGATCGCCGCGGTGTAAATCGGTACGTCCGGATGGAATTCCTGGAGGTACTCGATGCCTTCCGGCGCGGCCAGCAAGCATACGAATTTGATGCCTTTCGGACTTGTCTGCTTCAGGCGGTCCAGAGCCGCGACGGCCGAGTGGCCGGTGGCCAGCATCGGGTCGAGCACAATGGTCTCGCGCTCGCTGATGTCTTTCGGGACCTTGAAGTAGTATTCGACGGCAACGTGGGTCTTCGGGTCGCGATAAAGTCCGATGTGTCCCACCCTTGCCGTCGGAATCAACTTCAGGAATCCGTCAAGAAGACCGTTTCCAGCCCGCAGGATGGAGACGAGGACCATTTCCTTGTCTTTCAGGAACGGCGCGTTCATGCGGCTGAGCGGCGTCTCGATCGGTCGCAACTCGACAGGCAGGTCGCGCGTGACCTCGTAAGCCAGCAGCATGCCGATTTCGGACATCAGCATGCGGAAATCCCCGGTCGAAGTGTCTTTCTTGCGCATCAGGGACAACTTGTACTGCACCAGTGGATGTTGGATGTGTGTGACTTTTGCTTTCATGGGCAAAATCTCCGCGGGTTCACGGTTGTTTTTTTCAGAAGACGGTCCCGTCGCTCTGGATCTTGACCGGAGGTGGCGCGAGTGGTCCGCGTCTCTCCGCGGCGATACGGCGCCCGGCTGTCCAGGTCCCGCCTTGCAGGATCTGCGCGAGTTCCAGTTCGGGTTGTTCCAGTTGCCTGCGGACTTCGGTCGCGATCTCGTCCAGCAGCGCCACCGTCAACGCGCGCCACTCGACAATCAAGGCCGAGTCAGGCATGTGCGCCACCTTTGTCGCGTTGGCGTCAATCAACTCAAGCACTCCCATGTCGACCAGAAGTCCTCCGTTGCGGTACTCGGGGAGTCCCGTCAACTGGTCAAGCCCGTTGATCTTGATCCCGGTCGCGACGAGAGGTTCTGCCAGTGAATAGGTCAGCCACTGGGTCAATTTATGAAACGGGACGTAATCCGGGGCAGGACTTCCAGCGCCGGCGCCTGTGAAGTACCAGACGTCACCCAGGGCCGAGCCGTCGATCACCGGTCGCCCCGGCCACATGGAACTGAGGCGGTCCAGCAACTGCCGGAAAATTTCGGGGATTGAGACGATTCCTTCCTTGGACGTGTCCATCACGACGCGGGCCAGTTCGCCCGGGCGTGTCAATGGGTCCATCTCGTAGTCGGGGCGCAGGAGTTTCTCACCAAAGGAGCGCAACAGGTTCGCGCGTCCCTCAAGTCCGGCCAATGGATTTTCCGCCGACGCCTGGAATCCCGAGGCAAGTTCAGCTGGATCCAGGGTCGCGAGTCGCAAGGCGTCAACGCGCAGAGGATCCGTCGCCGGATTCGCGGAGAACATGCCTGACTCGAACATGCGCAGGCTTGCGATACCGAGCCCCTCGGAGCGCGTGAACGTCAGTCCGGTCGCCTTGTCCTTGTACTTCCACAAGTCTCCGGCACCCGCGTCGAGAAGGACGCTGACCATCACAAGGTCCCAGGCGCGCGTCAGCCATTCAATCTTTGACCCGGCGCCCACGGCCCTGCGCGGATCACCGATCAGTTCATACGCGAGGTTGCGCGGGCTGTGATCGATTCCGGAATTGTCGCTGGCCGGGGTCTCAAAATGCCGCCACCGGCTGTGAAACGGGATCTCGAGGTCCGGGTAATTGTCTTTTGTCACGCGCGCGACGAACTCTGCCGTCGCGACAATTTTTTCGTCGTGGACGCGGAAATTCCGCGAATTGCCGCGGCGCGCCTCGGCCAGCATCTTGCGCGCCGTCGAGCGAATCGCTGCCAGGTCACGCAAGTAACGGACCCGCGGGGAAATCTTTCCCATCTGGATGCTTTGGGCCATCGGGGTCATTCGTTGAGGTTCCGTCCCTTGACGCGTTTGAGGTCTTCTGACGTCGGCTTCTCGTCCTTGCTGAAATAACCCGCGGCGACTTTCGCCTCCATCTCGACCTTGGCGTCGGCCGGGACGAGGTCGTCGGGAATGCTGACGCGCTCGATGATCTTGATGCCAGTCTTGACGATGGCGTCGTGTTTCATGTTCGACATCGAGACAAACTTGTCGATCTTGGTGATCCCCAGCCAGTGCAGCACGTCCGGCATCAAGTCCTGGAACCTCATGTCCTGGACGCCCGCGACGCACTCCGTCCGCGCGAAGTATTGATCCGCGCGGTCGCCGCCTTCTTGACGCTTGCGCGCGTTGTAAACCAGGAACTTCGTGACCTCGCCCAGGGCGCGGCCTTCCTTGCGGTAGTAAACAATGAGTCCCGCGCCGCCTTTTTGCGCGGTATCGATGCAGACTTCGATGCCGTGCGTCAAATACGGGCGGCATGTGCAGATGTCCGACCCGAACACGTCGGATCCGTTGCACTCGTCGTGCACGCGCACGGCCAGGGGCACACGCGGGTCATGGATCGTGGATACGTCACCGAAGAAGTAAACCGTCATCCCGCCGATGGGCGGCAAGAACACTTCCAGATCCGGTCGCGTCACCAGTTCCGGGAACATGCCGGCCGTATTCTCAAACAGCACGCGGCGCAGTTCTGATTCCTCGACGCCAAATCTTTTCGCGACACCCGGCAGGTACCAGACGGGTTCCACGGCCGCCTTCGTCACGACGACGTCGCCGTTCTCGAGCAACAAGTGCCCGTCCGCCTTCAGGCGGCCCGCCTCCATCGCTTCCTTGATCTCGGGCATGTTGATGTGGGCCTTGGTCACGGCGATCGTCGGGCGGATGTCATAACCCTTCGTCAGCCAGTCCTTGAAGACCTCGGCGATGGTCGCGCCAAATGGATCAATCGACACGATTTTTTCCGGATCGAACCACGACGCGTGCGGTCCGATTTTCTCTGCCGGCGCCGTGTTGGTCAGGTCCGGTTTATGGTCGGGCTTGAGTGCCCCGCTGGCCACCGCGAGGGCGCGGTACACCGAATAAGATCCGGAGTGCGTCCCGATCACGTTGCGGTGACCCGGTTCCGTCACCGTGCCGACGACGGGTCCGCGTTTCACCGGATCCTTCTCGCCCCACTTGATGGGAACGCTGCCCGGTCCCGGTTGCCCCGGGTGGGAGGTCAGCGTGATGTGCTTGACGCGTTTTTTTTCTGCGGTCGTCATCGTTTCGACTCCCTTATGACATCCATGAAGCGTCGCTCTGCAGCGACCACTTGATGGTGACTTTTTTCAGGTTGCTCCAGAAATCCAGCGAACTCTCACCGGTGATGTCGCTGTGTCCGTATTTGCTCGACTTCGTGCCGCCAAAAGAGAACGGCTCGCGCGGGACAGGCACACCGATGTTGACCCCGATCATCCCGCTGGTGGCATTGTCGGCAACGTAACGCGCGACGGCCCCGCTGGTCGTGAATACCGACGTCGCGTTGCCAAAAGGATTCCCGGCGTCGATCGCCAGGGCCTCGGCCAGCGTCTTCGCGCGCACAATCGTGATGACCGGACCGAAAATCTCGTCGCGCGCGCATGCCATGTCGGGGCGCGCGTGATCGATGATCGTCGGACCGAACCAGTAACCGGCCTCGTGTCCTGCTGGCGCCTTGACCTTGCGGCCATCGACGATGATTTTCGCGCCGGCTTTCTCCGCGTCATCGACATAACGCCGGATGCGGTCCAGCGCCGCCTTGTCAACGATCGCTCCCATGCCGGGTCCAACTGGCAATTCCGCGGCGGTCTTGCGGATCTTCTCGATCAAGTGATCGACTTCGCCGACAGCGATCATGAGGCTGGCCGCCATGCAACGCTGGCCGGCGCACCCTGTGAAAGAATCCACGACGCCCCGGACGGTAATGGCCTCGTCCGCGTCGGGCACGACAATCAGGGGATTCTTCGCGCCGCCAAGGCACAGCGCGCGTTTGCCACGCGCGGTCGCGCGCTTGTAGATGTCCAGCGCGACAGGACTCGACCCGACAAAGCCAACGGCCTTGACGAGATCGTGATCGATCAGGGCCTCGACTGCCTCGCGCGTTCCGTTGACCAGGGAGAAAACACCGTCCGGGAACCCGGCCTCTTTCGTCAGTCTCGCGACGCGCTGCGAGGTCAGCGGGACTTTCTCCGACGGTTTCAGGATGAAGCAGTTCCCCAGCGCGATCGCGATGGGATACATCCACATGGGAACCATCGCCGGGAAGTTGAACGGGACAATCCCCGCCACGACTCCAAGAGGCTCGCGGCGCAACTCGCACGAGACGCCGCGCGAGACGTCCATGATCCCGCCACTGTCGGAGTTTTGCAGCGACAGGGCGAATTCCGTGACTTCGATGCCCTTCAGGACTTCCGCGCGCGCCTCGCCATGCGTCTTGCCCGACTCCGAAGCCGCCAGGTGCGACAACTCGTCGAGGTTCGCCAGGACAAGTTCCCGGAACTTGAACAGAATCTGGGCCCGCTCTTTCATCGGGGTGGCGCGCCATGCGGGGAATGCCTTTTGCGCTGCCGCGACCGCCGCATCGACGTCGGCCCTTGATCCCATGGCTACTTTACCGATGACCGATCCCGTATAGGGGCTGATCACATCCCGGTACTGGCCGGAATCCGGGGTTTTTGGCTCGCCGCCGATCCAATGGTCGCAAGACACCGGTTTTGAATTGATTCTAACCAAGCTCATATGTCAGATACTTTTCGAGAGTTTCCGGGATCTTATCACAGGGCGGGGGCGTGTCCATGAAGAATCCAGCAGCCAAGGCGTCAGGGAAACCCCTATTGGTGGCCGTTACCGGTGGTTCCGGATCCGGGAAGTCCACGATTGTCCGTAAGGTCTGCGAATACAGCCCGGACCTGCCGATCGCGGTCCTTCAACAAGACCATTACTATCGTGATTTGTCTCACTTGAAGCCCGCGGAGCGAGACGCGGTCAATTTCGACCATCCGGCATCCCTGGACATGGCATTGATCCAGGCCCATCTGGAATCCCTGGCGAATGGCGTTGCAATTGACCGGCCAACTTATGATTTCGCGACGCACACGCGGACGAAAGAAGTCGTCCGGATGGAACCCATGCCCATCATCATGTTCGACGGGATCCTCGCCCTTCACGACCCGGGAATTCGCCGCCTGTTCGACATCAGTGTCTTTGTGGATGTTCCCGATGATGTCCGGTTCATACGGCGCCTGCGTCGGGACGTTCGCGAGCGCGGCCGCAGTGTCGAGGGTGTGATCGAACAGTATCTTGGCAGCGTGAAGCCGATGCACGACGAATTCGTCGCGCCCACGCGCCGCATGGCGGATCTTGTGATTTCATGGGAACGCTGGAACGACCGCAGCATCGCGATGCTGGCCAACGCCATGCGTGAGTTGTACGAGAAGGCGTGAAGAGAGGATTCTTCGCCTTCGGCTCAGAATGACGGGGAGCCTCTCCTACAGCGCCTGCTTCAAATCGGCGACCAGGTCGTCCGTGTCCTCGATGCCGCACGAAAGGCGGATCAGCGACGGCCCGATTCCCAGTTTCTTCCTCATTTCCTCCGGCACGGAGGCATGCGTCATCTTCTCTGGATGGTTCACCAGGGACTCAACCCCGCCAAGGCTCTCGGCCAGCGCGAAGACTTTCAGCTTTTTCAGGAATTTCACGACGTCGTCGTAGTTGCCGTCCAGGTCGAATGACACCATGCCGGAGAATCCGCGCATCTGCTCTGCCGCGATGGCGTGTTGCGGGTGGCTCTTCAGGCCGGGGAACATGACGCGCTTCACGCGCTTGTGCGAGGCCAGGAACTCTGCCACGGCCATGCCGTTCTTGTTATGCTGCATCATCCGCACACCCAGGGTCTTCAGGCTGCGGTGCATCAAGTACGCGTCAAACGGCGACGGCACCGATCCAGCCGCGAACTGGACGAACTTCAGCTGCTCGAAAAGATCTTGCCGCGACATCATGAGCGCGCCGCCGATCAGGTCGGAGTGCCCGCCGATGTATTTGGTCGTCGAGTGCAGGACGATGTCGGCCCCTAGCGCCAGCGGCGTCTGGAAGATAGGCGAGGCAAAGGTGTTGTCCACCACCAGCAGCGCGCCGGTCTGTTTCGCCGCCTGCGCCATGGCGCGGATGTCGATCACCTTCATCATCGGGTTGGTCGGCGTCTCGACCCAGACCAGTTTCGTGGCGGGAGTCGCCGCGGCCTTCACCGCCGCC
>CAWUNT010000124.1:0-6329 GCA_963923405.1 uncultured bacterium
GTCATGAATGCGCTCGCCGAACTCGTCCTTGCTGACCATCCCGGCGAACACGGCTTTCTTGCCGAGGGCGGCGAGCGTCCTGATCGCGTTCAGGGAAGATCCCCCCAGCTCGATCGTTCGCGGGGCGGCGCCAAAGTGACTCAGGACGACGCGTTGGCGTTCGTGGTCGACCAGATGCATCACGCCTTTGGTGAGGTTGAGTTTGGCGAGGTCTTCGTCACGGGCTTGGATGAGGATGTCGACAAGGGCATTGCAGACACTGACAACGTCGATCTTTTTCAACGTGGAACTCCTGAATGTATGATTCAGGCAACGTTGTAACCGGTTTGGCCGCGAGGCTCAACGGAATGATCGGACGCTTCATCCTTGGCCCGGCCGGTTTCGTCGACCACCAGCACCACCGGGATGTGTCCGGTCCCCATCATGAGGCCGGCGGCGACGTGTCCGCCTGAGGCCATGCGGACCCAAGCCATGCATGCCTCATGGGTGCCGGTCGCGACCTGATCCAGCCATCCAGCGAGGCGGGCCGCCGTGGACTTCATGATCACCGCGGTCTCCAACGGACCCTCGAATGTGACTTCGACCATCAAAGCAACTCCGTCCGTCGCGACGTGGATCGACCTGGCATTGCTGCCGTGCGCGACACAGGCCATCGCGGCCTTGGCGCGCTCCGCGTGAGCAGGTTGGACGCTGAGGTGACGCAGCGAGCGCGTCAAATGGGTCAGCATGCGCACAGGATCCCCGTTGCCGTCAAATGGATCGGTTATCCCGAAAAATCCCCAGCCGAGGAGGCCCTCAGGGTTGAAAGCGCCGCCTCCCATGCTGAGGTTGAGCATGGTTTCGGCCTCGCCTCCGACACTGCGCATCTGGTGCAGGGGACGGTTCCAGTTCATGACGAAGGTTGTCCTGCCGGTGTCCGCGGGATTTCCCGTTTTGACGTTGTTGCCGGTCTCGGCGTCGATGATGGCTCGCAGTGAGTTCTGGCTGCCAGTGACGACTACGTGAATTCCGCCTTCCGTATCCGCGTGGCTTGTGACCTCGCTGGCGTGGGCCGCCGCGTCCGGGCAGTGGGAGGCTTTGATCCCGAGTCGATCCGTGAAAAGTTCTGGACGCAATTCGTTGACGCCGCCGCCGATGACGGTGCAGCGCGTCAAGTTGATATCAGGCGCGGATTTTTTCTGCGGACCATCCAAAGCGGCGGAACCCCCGTGTGCTCGCAGGACATGGGGTTTGATCGGCACTATTATGAAATGATTGAAGAAAATGACTGATCATGTCCGGCCATGATCCGCCAGTCGAGGACTCAACCGCCGAAGATGTTTCCGATAAGGCCCCTTTGTCGCGCCTGCGCCAAATACTCCTCGCCGTATTTCCAGCCGGAGTAAAGGGACAGGGCAAGGGAAACCCATGCGGTAATCCAACCAACTTCGCGATAGGGCCAGCCCCACAGCGGCTCGTTGATCATCAGGCAGAAAATCATCGTGCCTTGCGCGATTGTCTTCAATTTACCGAATACGCTGACGTCAATTGAGAATCCCTGTTCCAGGGCCACCATGCGGATTCCGGAAACCGTGATGTCGCGCACCAGCAACACGCCGATCATCCATGTCCAAAGAGAGTCCTCATTCGCCAGCAGCACCAGAGAGGCGGCGATCAGGGCCTTGTCGGCAATCGGATCCAGCAGGGCTCCGAGTGCGCTGACCGTCTGGCGCTTTCGCGCGAGCCAGCCATCGAGGGCATCGGTCAAGACCGCGGCGAGGAAGACAAACGCGCAGAAGATTTTGACCGGCCTGTAGTCCATCGGATAGGCGAACAACAGGAACGGAACGACCACCAGGCGCGCGAGGGTCAACTGGTTGGGCAACTGGTACACCCACGGTGTTTGCGCGGGTTTCATCCGGTCGCCGGTGCGGAGCGGACTCGGCGGACCGGACCTGGGTCCGGTCGGGGCTTCGAATTTGGGACCCGGATGCTCCAAGATTCCTCCTCAGGAAGTCTGGAAGTTGGCGCCAACACTGGTTTTGCGAGGCTTTTCAGTTGATTTGGGCCTCGGCATGAACCATTGTGGCGCCATTAAGGCACGGACGACGAGGATCGTCAACGCGGCACAGGTGCCAGATGATGAGCAGCACGCAAATTTTCGATAAAGATACGGTCATCAAGACGGACCACCTGGTCATCGGGACCGGCATTGCTGGCCTCATGCTGGCCTTGAAACTGGCGCGTCACGGTCAGGTCCTGGTCATCGCCAAAGGTAGTCTCGAGGACAACAACACCTGGATGGCCCAGGGCGGGATCGCTTCCGTTCTGGATGACGCGGATTCCTTTGAGAATCATGTTCGTGACACCATGGAGGCCGGTGCTGGCCTGTGTCACGTTGGAATTGTCCGGATGGTGGTCGAAAATGGGCCCCGCCTAATCCGGGAACTGATCGACATCGGAGTGAAGTTCACGCGAAACGCCGACGCGTATCACTTGACTCGCGAAGGCGGGCACTCACACCGCCGCGTGATTCATGCCGATGACCTGACTGGAAAGGAAGTCCTTGGCGCCCTGATCCGCGCCTGCCGCGAACAACCCTCCATCAGGATCATCGAGAACCAGAAGGCGGTCGATCTGTTGACCAGTGACAAGTTCGGCTCGGCCGGCCCCGCGACTTTCGGTGCTCCGCGTTGCTACGGGGCATATGTGATGGATCGCGGCAGCCGCGTTGTTTACCAGGTTCGCGCGGGGCGCACCTACTTGTGCACCGGCGGTCATGGCAAGGTTTACCTCTACACTTCGAATCCTGACAGCGCGACCGGCGATGGACTCGCCATGGGTTGGCGTGCCGGTTGCCGCGTCGCGAATCTTGAGTTCATGCAATTCCATCCGACTTGCCTGTATCACCCGAAGGCGAAGACTTTCCTGATCTCGGAAGCCGTTCGCGGGGAAGGGGGCGTGTTGAAGGACGCCTCGGGGCGGGCCTTCATGGACGCGTACCACCCGCTCGGATCCCTGGCCCCGCGGGATATCGTATCGCGCGCGATCGACTCTGAGTTGAAACGCACGGGCGCCAGCAACGTCTTTCTTGATACCAGGCACCTTGGCGAGGAAAAACTGCGGCGCCTGTTTCCCAACATCTACCAGACGTGCCTCCAGTACGGCATCGACATGGCGCGAGACATGGTCCCCGTGGTTCCGGCAGCCCATTACAGTTGCGGCGGCATCATTGTTGACGATGCCGGGCGCACCAACATCGACGGCCTTTACGCGTTGGGCGAAGTGGCGTGCTCGGGACTCCACGGTGCCAATCGCCTCGCGTCGAACAGTCTGCTCGAGGCCCTCGTCTACGCGGACCGTGTGGCGACGGATGTCGAGCTTGACGTTGAGTCCGGGGAGTCGATCGCGGCCGCGTTCAACATCGAAATCCCGCGCTGGGACAGCGGTACGGCCGCCCCTCCGGACGAGCTGGTCGTCCTTTCGCACACGTGGGACGAGATCCGTCGCCTGATGTGGAACTATGTCGGAATCGTGCGCAGTGAGAAGAGGCTGTCCCGCGCCCTGAGCCGCATCGCGGCCATCAGGGCGGAACTGGACGAGTACTACTGGAATTACGAGCTGACGGAGCAGGTGCTGGAGGTCCGTAACCTCGCCCTGGTCGCGTGGCTGACCGTGCGGTGCGCGATCTCACGCAAGGAATCGCGCGGAATCCACTTCACGATTGACCACCCGGATGCCCATCCGGTGGCTCAGCCCGGAGCCGTTGTCCCATCCGCCGCAAGGTCCGCAGGACGCGACACCATCTTGTCCTCCGGGAGTTGATGGATCCCCTGGCTGGCGCTGGCTACCTTGACGTTGGGCATGACAGCGATCTGTTCCGGTGTCGCGATGCGAACGGTCTCGAACACCAGGGCCACCATGTCGACTCCCGGTTCCAGGTCATTCTCGATCACGATGTTTCCGCCGTCCATGTAGGCACGGCGCATTCCGACCGTGAACTCGATGCCGTCCTTGCGGACTTTGATCGGTACCGCCGACGAGACGATCTCGAACCCTTTGGACTCAAGTTCGCGGAGGATGTTTGCCTTGGCGAAGCGGTCGCATTTGACGGCCGTCTGGACGCGGGACTTCTCGCAATCGGGGCAGCGACGCCCGGCCCAGCGCTGGTGCTTGTGGTCGATGAATACCTTGGATCCGTCCTTGAGCTTCGCTCCGCTCCAGATGCGGACTTTTTCCTGTTCGCAGTACGCGCAGACTTTCAGAGCCGGTTCAGTGCGTGCTTGTTCAGTCGTCATTACCAGTTACTCCCTGTGACCAGTTATGCCGTTACGGGATTTTTTCTAGTATACAAGGAAAGTGGCCGGTAGGGTATAGTCCTGTCATGTCTGATTTTTTCAGAAATTTTTTCAGAAATTTTTTCTCGACCCGCGATGACTATGACCTCGTGCGCCTGGTGGACCGCCGTCACTTCGACGGCAGTATCCATGGCGAGATCTCGAAACCCGCGTTCGACATCATCTGCGACATCGACAAGACTTACCTCGAGACCGAGTTCGATACAGTGGTCGATCTGGCGCGCACGGCGATGGAGGATTCCCGGGCAAAAGTGACGGTCTTTGGGGCCCGGGAGGTTCTCCTCGCGGCACGCTGGGCACACGGATCTCCGCCAAACGGCCTGCATTTTGTCTCGTCGTCACCGCCGCAACTGCGTCGCGTGCTCCAGGCGAAACTGGCGATGGACGGCCTGGACTGGACCAGCGACACATTCAAGAACCAAGCCTACAACTTGCGCAAACGGCGTCTCAGCCTGTTGCGCCATCACGTCGCCTACAAGACTTTGGCGATCCTTTCGATCATGGAGGATCGTGGTCCAGGCGGGCGCTTCGTCATGATTGGTGACAATGCCGAGTCTGATCCTCTTGTTTACGGCGGTGTCGCGCGATTGCTGGAGGGGCGCGTTTCGGTCGATGACTTCCAGCAGCACCTCGTAAACGCGGGTTCGCAGGATTTCGAGACAGCCCAGATCATGCCACTGGCCCGCAAGGTTCACGGAACCGGAACGGTTGCCGCAATTTTCATCCGCATGGTACCAGGAACTTCCGGTCACAAGCCTTTCACGACGGAACCCGGAGTTTGGCCCCCGATGTCGGGATTCAAGTCCTTCTTTGAGGTCGCCAATGGGATGGTCGAGTCGGGAGTGTTGCCGCCTGATGCCGATGTGATTTTCAAACTCGCGGTGGCCATCCACAATTCGGCCCTGGTCCCGGTGCCAACTCTGGTCGGGCAACTCCGTCAGAGGGCCGAGGAATCTTCCAGCCTGGAAGTTGCCGGCGCCTTTCGCGGGGCTGCGATCCGCCTGGAGGACCATTTGCCCGCACCGTGGTTGATCCGGGCACCGCTCAGTTGAGGATGCCCAGCAAGTTCGCGGTCAGCGACGCGGTTACGTTGCCCTGAGCCAACATCGACGTCGCGGCATTCAACAGGATCTTGGTCCGGGCGTAATTCGAGGCTTCGGCGGCAAAATCCGTGTCGGCAATGTTTGATTTGGCGGCCGCGAGGTTCTCGGCATAGACATCGACAAAATCGAGGGCCCTTTGCATCCGGGCCTGCAGGGCGCCGAACAGGGAACGCTGGTCTGTCAGGCGCGCCAATGCCTCGTCAAATGAGGTGGCGAACTGGGTCCCGTCTTCCGGAACGAGAATGTCCGCCGCCGTGGACAGGTCGACACCCTCGAAGGGGTCGCTGCCGGCCAGGATGTCCCGCGCGCTGCCAAGCCCAAGTCCCGCAGCCGTGACGACAACATTCTTGAATCCCTCAAACGTCAACGTGTTCGGATCGTCCATGACGCTGTCCTCGGTGATGACCGGTTCGCCGAGACGGAAGACCAGGCTTTCGGGCGCGTTCGGGTCATTGCCATTGAGTAGCGGGATGCCGTTGTAAGTGGTGGTCGTGGCGATCCGGTCGATCTCGTCATGCAACGCTTGATACTCGACAAACAGGTAACGCCGGTCGCGGTCGGTGATGGTTGTGTTGGTCGCCGCCACACCGATTTCCTTCATGCGAAGGACGATGTTGTTGACTTCATTGAACGCGGATTCCGCGGTTTGCAGCATGCTCGAGGCATCGCTGACCTGCCGTTTTGCGGCCGTCAGCCCGCGGATCCTGAATTCGAGGGAATCCGCGACCGCGTGTTCCGAGGGGCGTGGATCCTGCTTTGTGAACACGGTTCCAGACGACAACTTCTCGAGGGCGTCCTGGTTGGCCTCCTGGGCCTTGCGCAGGTAACGCTCGAGCGTCAATCCGAATCCCTTGTCACCAACGTTTACCACGATACCCTCATCATTGGA
>CAWUNT010000125.1:0-6294 GCA_963923405.1 uncultured bacterium
CCCGGCAATGCGCGATGAACCAAGGAGCCTTACGTTCTGCATGGCATACTTCATGATGCGCCGGAGGGAAATCCCATTCCGGCTTGCGACGACCCTGTTCCTTGTTTTTTGGCCCTTCGTGAACGAAAAAGCCCGGGCCACGCCAGCCCCGATCGTCTACACGGGGACCTTTCACAACAAACTGACCGGCCGCGACCAGATCGCGCGCCTCACCATGACCGTGGACTTCAAGGAATCCGAAACCGAACCCCGGTATTCCGGCATGCTCACCGTGTATTTTGGCCAGGACAACAGCCGCGAATACGTTGGCCTTTTCTACAACCCCGTGACCCGCGTCAAGAATCAGCGACCCGGCGAGGCCGCGCAACCTTTCGAATTGCTCTTCATGCGCGACGACGACGGACGCGGCCAGCGCCTGCCCACCATTCGCCTGAAATTTTCGGAGGATCGCAAATCCGCATCGGGAAATGTCTATAGCCACTCGGAAGGCGACGTCGGGACTCTGGAGTTGAAATCCGGATGGACCAGCGACGCGGTCAATCCGCTCCGCCCCCTGGGCGGCATCTACTTTGCGGGATGCGGCCCTTCAGACGGCTCCTACATGGTTCTCAGGGACATGGAAATCGTGCCGTCGCGGATCCTCGCCGAAAGATCATTCCCCGAGGCCGCCCTGGGCGTCATCAACTACATCGGCAACGGCACGTGTCATGGATACGAAAAGGTCGTCAATTGTGTGAACATCCAGGCCGGCACGTATGACTTCTACACAGGTGACGTGCTGCTCCAGCAAGGCAGCTGGGTATGGAACTGCATCCGCGACGGCGATGAGGCCCTTGAATGCCGGTCCAACCGGTATCGCCAGTGCCGCCTCGACCTCGCCAAGGAATTGCCCATGCCGGTCTATGAACAGAAAAACCGTCCGGAACCGGTGGCGTTGCCGGAGAAAGATATCGAGACGCCGCCACCGCGAGGCGACTGCGACAGCTGGGACGGTGAGTTCAGCGGCATCCTGAACCATTACCTTGGCGGACGGCGCCAACAGGTCAAATTGCATCTGGTCAGCCTGCCCGCGGCGACAAACCCGGACGCCTGCGAACTGACCGGGACCGTGATCCTGACTTTCCAGGAAAACGACAGGCCAGGCCCCCACATTACCTTTCCCATCGCCCCGGATTTGATCCTCGCCGGGGAAAAGGACATCGTCCTCCACTCGGACGAGAACACGGACCTGACCTTGCAGATCTACAGGGACGGGCAAGACATCCTCACGGGAAACTGGATTTCGCAACTGTATGGCCTGGCCGGCCACTTCGAGGCGGGCCGGAACCGGGTCGTCGAACCGGTAAAACCAGAAGAGTCCGTGCAAGGGATTTCCGGGACATTCCGCTGGATGGACAACCAGAGGTGGAAACTCACCCTTGATTCGATCGAGAGCGGATACGACGAGGCTTCCTATGACCCGTACATTCAATTGCGTGTCACGGGATCGCTGGACATGGACACCGAATTCGACTCGAGGACCCATCCGATCCGCACCGGCGGGTTTGGCCGGGCGTCGTACGATTATTTCACCAACACATTTGTCATCAGGGCAGGATGGATCCTGTCGGGAAACACCGCGCCGGAGATTTTCTCCCTGCGCGGCGTCAGCAGCGTCTACATGAGCCTGACCCCGGACCGGGGACTTTGGTCGCCCATGGGATTCAAACGCGAGTTGAACTAAGGCGCCGCGTTGATGTCGATGCGCGTCTGGCCAGCCGCGACCTCGCGCGGCACAAACACCGCGGTCTCGAGGCCGCCCGAGCCGCAGGTCATTGAATTGCCTCGCGAGAACATGAACGCGAGCGTGTGGTCGATACAAGCCTGGATCTGCCCCTCGCCGGAAAGCAAATTGGCGCGCGCCTCACTTTCCGCGTGGACATAGACAACCTGCGCGTCAAATGGCAGTTGAGTCACGCACTTGCCGCCTTCGATCACGTACCATCCGCGGGTCACGACATCATCAGGGAACAAGGGACGTTTCCACGCGGTCGCCACCAGGACTTTCTCCTGCCGGTTGTTGCAGATGTCGACCACGGAACGGACACGGTGGGCGTCGTTGACCGTGAAGTGATGCTCGAATTCCTGCGAGTCGAGAGCCACTTTCCGGAACATTTGCAGGATCTGGTTGTTCGCTGTGCAAGGCATGTTTGAGGCATCCTCGTAATGGTACCCTTTGACGTCGTCGGTGCAGAGCGGAGTATCACCACGCCATGCCAACGTACCGGCACCGCCCTGGGCATAGAACCAGACTTCGTCCGCCAGGGGATCGCGATTCTCCTCGTGACATTTGGATGGCTGGACTTCGTACCAGCCATCGACGCCAAATTTGGAGTCCCGCGATTTTTTCTGGGCATGGGACAGGTAGACCGGATTTGTCGTGTCATTGCAAAATTTGAGGCCACCACCAACACGTGTCGCGTCCGCGGTTTTGAATTCAAACGTCGGGACGTTGTCCGGGGCGGGCGCCGGAAGATTCGGGATGGTCAGGACCTTGAAAGCGCGGAACAACTGGTCAGGCCCGTCGCAGGCGACGGCCGTCGCGTCGTGGATCTCAAAAACATGAGTCAGGTCAACGCAGATGCTGTAATCGCCGATCCAGTTCAAGATCTGCGAGGACGATTGCGCGAACAACATGACCCTGTCATCCACAAGGGGAAACGTCAGCTTGGTGCAGGCGCCAGCGTCGATACCCCACCATCCACGCGCGAAGACTTTTGGCGCGCCTGGCGTTCCGGTTTCGTTGTAGGCGGCCGAGACAAAAATCTTCTCGTCATGGCGGTTGCACAAATTCAAGGCTGTGTCGGCGCTCGCGAGATCACTGCTGGCAAGAGCGGCAGATGTTGCCGTCACGGCCGGGCCGAACACCAACAACAACGCTGCCGTGGTCATCCATTGTCTGAAATGTCGCATGAAAAAAGCCTCCCGTAGTTTCCACGGGAGGCTGCAAGTCACGTTCCTGTCGCTTGAATCCAGTTACTTGATTCCGGCGTAGACGCGGTGCACGTCATCGTTGTCGTCGATGGCGTTCAGGAAGTCCTCGACGTCCTTGCGCTGGGCCGCGTCAAGCTCGACGTTGTCCTTCGCCCGGTACATGAGCTCGGCCTTGGAAACCGTCCAGCCCAGCTGCGTCAACGACTTGTTGACCGCGTCAACATCGGCGGGATCGGTGTAAAAGCGCGCGCCAATCTGGCCCTTCTCGAACTCGCCGTCCTCAAGGGGTTCCACTTCCTGGGCGCCGGACTCGATGGCGGCTTCCTCGATGTCGAGGGCAGCGTTCTTGTTCACGGCCTCGACAACACCAAGGCGGTCAAACATCCAGCCAACGGCCCCGATCGCGCCGAGCTGGCCTTTGCGGAAGAGGACGCGGACGTCGCCGGCGGTCCGGTTCTTGTTGTCGGTCATGCACTCGACGATCACCGGGACCTTGTGCGGGGCAAATCCCTCGTATGTCACAAGTTCGTAATTGACTGTCTCGTCCAGGAGGCCAGCGCCTTTTTTGATCGCGCGCTCGATGGTGTCGCGCGGGCAGCCTTGTTTGCGGGCGGATTCCACCGCCACGCGCAGGCGGGCATTGTTTTCCGGGTTGGGGTCACCGATGCGGGCCGCGACGGCGATTTCCTTCGCGAGTTTGCCGATGACCAGTCCACGCCTTCTGGCCTCATCTACGCGGCCAGCGTGTTTCCATTGTGCGCCCATGATGCGGTCTTCCGTTCTAGTTGGTTGAAGGGGCCAAACGGCCTCAGGATGACGTTTTCGAGGCCTTCCGTCAAAAAGAAAAAGCCCCCGGGCCATGGGGGCCGGGGGCAAGACGTTTCCCGTCGAGGGTTACTGTACGCAGTCTTCCTTGTGGAAAACGTTGTAGAGGAAGCGACGCACTGGACCGTTCGGACACTGGGCGCCGGCAGTCTGGTACGAGTTGCCGTTATTAACCGGGCCGCCGACCTGTGGATAGGACGGTGGCGTCACCGGAGCAGCCGGAGTCACCGGAACGACTGGCGCCATGGTTGGAGCCGGGGTCGGGGCAACAGAAGCCATTGGTGGCTTGGTTGGCTTTGGTGGCGTGGCTGGCTTGTTATTGGAGCCTTTGTCTTCACTGCCGCAGGCAACCATCAAGATACAAGCAGCGACAGCGAGTGTGGACCTCAGGGACAACTTCAGCATGAGTGGAGCCTCTACAGTTTGGTCGGTGGACAGTGGCTGACAACACGCCTGGCCAAGTTGGATGTCCACCCAACTACAAAGGTTATAACTCATATAATTTATAAAATCAACATAAAATTGATAGAATTTTATAAAATATTGTATTTTTATGAAAACCTTTACGTTTCAGGTACTTATTCTGCTATGATTCGGGAATATGCCCAAAAAATAGCCTCCCAACACGGGGGCCATCAAGAAAATCGAAGGGGTGAAACATGGACGTTTCCGCGAAATCCTCACGGCCCAGGCGCGCCACGAGCCGTCTGAATCTGATCGCTGGGCTTTTTGGGCTTTGTGGCGTCACCGGACTTGCCGGCGCGACTGCCATCACTGCCATGACTACCGAAGCGCTGGCCGACGCGCCTTCCTCCGGAGAAATGGGATGCCTGGATCCCGTGGCCCACAGCCACCGGCAACTGTCCCTGGCCAGCATGCCCACAGCGCCTGCCAGCGAGGCCATGGGCACGCCGGAGAAAATCCATCCTTGGCCGTTCCCCCCTCTGTCCATCGGCCACACGAGCGCGTCATACCAGCACTACACGGGAATGCCCTACTTCCATCACGGCCTGGATATCCGCGGCGACGCAGGCACACCGGTGCTCGCATCCGCGGGCGGCAAAGTCGCGAACATCGAAAACTATGTCCCAGGCAACGCGGCCTACTGGGAAGTCGCGATCCTCGACGACCTGGGTTATCTCTGGCAGTACCACCACGTTGAGAAAACATCGATTCCGTCCGACATCTGGAACGCATGGCGCAGCGGCAGCCGCGTCGAAGCCGGAACCAAACTCGGCGAGATCTTCCGTTGGGGCGTTTACTCCTTCGGCGAGCGCTACGATCATGTGCACCTGAACGTGGTGGCCGCGGGCGGTACCTTCATGTCACCCTTCCTTTTTCTTGAGAGCCTTCCCGACCACTCGGCACCGGCCGTGGTCGCCGCCGGCGTTCTGGTCAACGGCAGGGCGCACGACGGCAACAACGTCAAAGGCGACTACTCGCTTTACGCCACAATCCATGACCTGATCCTTCACACGCAGTATGTCGTGCCACCCCATCGCGTGGAGATCTCAATCGACAACGGCGCGCCGGAACTCGTCTGGGACTTCCGGAATCTCCCTGGAAAATCCAGCATCGAATCCTACGTGGAGGAGTTTTTTGTGCCTGAGATGACGTGTGGAGATTACGACTGCCGCGAGTTGACCATAGACCTTGCGTTCGCGGCGCCGGACACGGGAGCCTCGTCGCCCCCGGGCCGCCGCGAGTTCCCCGCGACCCCGGGCCCCCACTCGGCCGTGGTCACAGCGTTTGATTTCGAGGGTAATTCCGTGTCGAAAACCATCGAATGGACCGTCGGAAAAAACCGCTAAATAAGACAGGAATTCCATCAATCTTGAATGACTTGCAGACGGCCCGCCCCGGGATTCGAGGCGGGCCGTTTGCCATCCAGCCCTTCAATTTCCGGCGGGAATGACCGAAACCTCCACAGGAGGTTCACGTTTTGCCTGATACCCCGAACAAACCTGCAAAGAGCGATCCGGCGAGCGATCCAAAAGCACGCACGAGTGACGCGCGCGGACAGACTGCCATTTACGCGGCGTCCGCCCTGGCTCTGATCCTCACGGGAACGATCGTCGAACGCGTGGCACGCCTCCACGAACCCCAGGCCAGCGACTGGATCATGATCGCCGCCGCCGTCGCGGTAACCAGCATCCTCTTCACCCTCGTGATCACCGCACGCAGCGCGGATAACATGGAGCACGGGGAGTACCGGGGTCACGGCGCTCCCGGAGAGCGCGGCGTTCACGCGGACGACGTGCCGGGGCAAGCCGAGGCCGCCGTATTCGAACTTGACGTCGGATCGCGGGGAAAATCAATCGGATCGCTGGCACAGTCAATTCGCGAGGCGGCGAACGAAGTGGCCCGCATCACCGACCAGCTGGCGTCGGCCCACGAGGCCGGGACCGGCGGAAACCCTGAATCCACGATCAAGGCCCTCATCGAATCACAGGGCGAGGCACTGACCCGGATTGACGCGGCGGGAAAAGCAGCGAC
>CAWUNT010000126.1:0-6279 GCA_963923405.1 uncultured bacterium
CCCCGGGGTCCCAGCACCATCAAAGTGCTCTCCCCCGGGGTTAACTCAAGTTCCGTGCCGTACTCGTACAAGCGGCTTAGGCGGCATTCATGGTTTAACACATGATGTCGGTTTGGTCGCAGTGCTCGAATCGCATTGGCTATTTTTGCAGGTCGCAGTTGTGGATACCGGCGAGGGCAGACAACCGGAACCACAGCTCCAGAAGATTGAACAAGTTTGGGGCGCACACGTGCCGGGATTCCACTTTGCGTCTGTCGACACGACGGCAAGGCCGCTGTCGGCCATATTGTTTGGTAAGCAGTGGTAATTGTCGGATTGTGGCGGACTGCAGGTTCCCGAAACGTTACAGGTACCCGTGCTGCTCACTGACGTTAAACCTGTTGTCGGGCCTTCGCCTCCCTTATACAATATGTTCCCGGGAATACAGGTCCATGTACCAGTGCAGGCGTTGCTAGGCGGAGATTGACATTCCCCTTTTCGCGCAAACTCGACCGTCCGAGTCGAACAGTTATTAACCACCGGCAGCGTACTCGCGACAGGAATTTGACCCACTTGGGGTGCCGTTGGCGCCTGTGCCCCAGTTGCCGGCGCAGGTGGAGCAACCGGCGACACAGAGTTGACTGGCCCAGGCTTTGGTGGGAATACGTTCTGTGACGGCCCAAAAATCTGCAATGGCGGTTGTGGCAACGGTCCCTTGTTGCCGATCGGACTAATAAACGGAGGTGCCGGGATGGCACCACCGGAGGGTGGACCAGGCCGCGAAGGGCCAGGCGCCATCAGAAGTCCGCTCAACACGGTAAGTGAAATTCCCATCAAGAACTTAACAGTCGTTTGTGAGCGCATAGAACGTTACCCCGTAATCTTTGTGCTTTTCGATTCGACCGTCTTCGTCTGATCGCGTAACCATCAGCACACCAATTAACAACGGTACGAATACAAATAGTTTCGTCAGTAGATTACAATTTGTGATTCCCACAGTTCCTCGTCCAGCTGCAGGCTGATTCACAATGCGGGTTGAATCGCAACCGATTCACGGAACGCAATTGGGTGCTGATGCAGGCACCTGACAACTCGGCGAACTGCCCGTAAAACTACATTGTACGGATGGAGTAATCTGCGGTCGACACCTCGGGTTCGAACATACCCAGGTTCCCCCACACTCGGCTACACGATTACTGCACTGGCCGGGCTGCCAATTTGCAGGTGTAGTAAATCCCGTGGCTCGGCTCACACAGGTCGGGGGCGTCCGGCTCGGATGTACGGCCGGACACTGACCAATCGCATTGCAAGCAACAGGATCCGCAAACTCAGTTAGCGGTTGACCCGAGGTATTCATACCCCCTCCTAGTTGCATTTCAAAATTTTGCGGGCACGTGAATTTTGCACTGAGGCACCTGCCAATATTGCAATTATTGACGGATATGTGCCTTGCTGTTCCCGAACAGCCCAAATTCCCGACACTTGGGATAGAAAGAACGGGAACCGGTTTGGACGGCGCCATCAGAACTCCGCTCATCAGTGTAAGCGCAATTCCCATCACAAACTTTCTTGTCATTTGAGAACGCATAGAGATCCTCGATCAATTAATGGCACATTCGGCTTTCGATGCAAATATCTCCGCAAGTCATTCAAGGGCTTCGCGGCCCGAATTCAAGACGTTACTTAGCCATCGAAATATCTCGAGTGTTGGGCATGGACTCAACAAGGACTCCGTCGGCAAAATAACCGGCCGCACCTGAAATTACGATGTTGTAGACGTCTTCTGCGACAGGATTATCGCGAATCTCTATTACCTTGAAGGGAACCAAACGACTCTTTCCATCAGGCCGCAACATAACGCTCTCCCCGGGCTTCATCGATCCCACAGCAACAGATTGAATCTTGCCATCTCGCATCACGAATACGTTGTGATTTGACGTCACCTGCAGGCTTCGTTTTGTTATGCCGTCTGAAAGAGACAAATTGCGAATTCGCATATTCGAGGTCTTCTGGGAACCGATGATCCGGGCCTCGACCGGTCTCATTGTCACGATATCCCACCCGATAACCGTATCTCCATTCCGGAGATTTCGAATCTCGGAAAGGCCGGAGGGAGTCGCAATCATGACGCCTCCAGGAAAGCATGGCGTATACGAAATGTAGTTTGGTTTAGGGTCTCGAGCGCCGCGTTTAAAGATTGCCATGCCGTCATATTTGCCTTTCAACGTCTCCAAAAGCCTGGCCTTGGCCGCCCCTTCTCCGTTTTGGATCATTTCATCGCAAGAGGTTTCAGCAGTTTTCCGGGCGTGGCACAGGAGCGTGCCTTTAGCCTTTGTAAATGGTCCGTAGGTCATGATTACGCTTTCCGTCACCGATTGAGTACGATTTACGGATGTTTGAAACCCAGCATTAGCATTCCAACTTTGAAAAACATATCCTGCGTTTGCAGTTGCTGAGACAGTTCCGTCGAAACGGTAAGTCACCTGACAAGTATAGACCGCGTCTTCACCCAGGTACGTAGCGCCACCTGGACTACAGTAAAGGGAATAAGAATTACTCGAAAAAGATTTCGTTTTGCTGCCAACCGCATTTACGGTGACATTTCCACCGTTTCCCATAAAAGAACCCGACGCGGTCACCGCGGCGTTCCAAGTGATCCCAGTCCCTGCTTGGATGCATTCTTTGGTGCAAACCTCAGATGGGGACGGCACCGGTACGTCAATAGTCAAGGGGATCTCTGCCGGTTGACCCGAGGCATTCATTTCCGCCCCCTTGGCTGTGGCACCAGACATTGCAATTACGGTACAACCTACGGCCACGGCGATTGCGAAAGGATTGTAACTCATGACACCGACTCCTACATTTTTAAAACACTCGGGCTAAATCGAACAAAACTTTAACTAATCTGGCACATTTCCAGAATCTCCCCCAAAACGGACACTTACGCCCCCGCCCTACCATTCGTCCTAGCCCTCGGAAGCACCGATCGCCTGTTTGAGGGAGCTCAGGGAATTGCGGACTTCGATGAAGGCCTGGAGTTCGGTGATGCGGGCCTGGGTTACTTCGTTCTGGGACTCGATCAGGTTTTTGTTGTCGGACTCGCCGACGATGAATTTCTCGTATTCGGCGCTGACTTTCGTTTCGGAAACTTCGCGATTTGACTTGGCGTGATCAAGGCGGATGTAGGCGATGCGGACGCGTTCCAGGTTGCTGGTGATTTCCTTGCTGACTTGATTGAGGACCTTGTCGCGGTTGATGCGTGCCTTTTCGAGGGCGATCTTGGCCTTGCGGAACGTGTCGAAGTCCGTGTTGCCGACCAGCTGGTAGGAAGTCGACAGGGACCACGTGAGGGATTCGGGGCCGTTGCTGATGGCGTTGTCCGTCGTCTGGCCGAATCCCTGGCCCACACCGCTGCGGGATGAGGAGACGGAGAGGTCCAGGTTCGGCAGGCGGTTGAAACCGCTGATGCGCGTGTCGACCGCCTGTTGCTCGAGGGCAAGTTCCTGGATCTTGAGGTCAGGACGGTTGGCGAGGCCGGCCTGGATCGCCTGTTCCTTTGTCATCTTTGGCTGCGGCGGGATGGCCAGGATCGCGCGCGCGTCAGGATATAGACCCTCGAATTCCGGGGCCTTCATGGACAGGATCTCGCGAAGTCTTTCGCGGGCCTCTTGATATTCGTTGCGGGTGGTGTTGAGGTCGATCTCGGAATTGGCGATTTGTTGCTGGCTGCGCAAGAGGGAAATCTTGTCGGCCTCGCCGACTTCGACCATCTCCTTGAGGTCGTCAGAGATCTTGCGGGATGTCTCGAGGGCGCGTTCACTGATGCGCAGGCGGATCTGTTTCTGGATCAAGTCGTAGTAGGCTTGTTCGGCCTCGATGTGGGCGCGGATCGTCGCGGCGCGGAAATTCTCCGCCCCCGTCAGGCGCGAGATGTCGATCCGGCGGTCGACGAATCTTCCTTCCGACCAGTAGGATCCCTTGATGAGGTTCAGGGAGAGCGAGGCGCTGACCTGGCTGGAGTCGCTGTATTCTTCTGACGTTGAACTCATGGACCGGGCGAAAGAAGGCGTCGAGAGCGAGTACGAAAGTCCCTGCGCGATCTGGCCGTTGATGCCGAGGCTCAGGTTGGCGGACTTGGAGATCGTCTTGCTGCCGGGCATTTCTTCCGTCTCTTTGACGACGTTCATGGAGGAACTGTAGGAGGAACTGAGGGCGGCCTTGGGCTCGAACTGGCGGCGGGCGGAGATGACTTGTTCGTCGACGTTGCGCAGTTCCTCACGGGCGAGTTTCATGGCGAGGCCCTGTTTGTCGACCAGTTCGTGGAGTTCCTTCAGGCCGAGGAGTTTTTTCGTGCCGGGCGGCGGGGCGAAGATGTCGACTTCGCCAGCGCGCAGGTCTTTCTCGCGGTCTTTGATTTTTTCCTTGGCTTTCTCCGTGACCTTGGCCGCCAGTTTGAACTTGGGCTTCGCGGCACTCGCGGACGCGGCGGACGGAAGGCCAGAGGCAGATATGATCGCCAGCGCGGCGATGGTCATGTTCTTTACGCGGCGGATCATTCCTTCACCTCCACCAGGACAAACTGGCCGTCTTGCAGGCCGCTGACGATCTCGGCCTCGTTGCGGGTCTTGATGCCGACTTCGACGTTGACGGGATTCCCCTTGTCGCCGCGGGATTTCGCGGCGAGGACGACCGTCTTGTCTCCGACTGTGCGCAGGCCGCCGAGGGGGACGACGACAACGCCTTCTTTTTCGGCCCAGGTGATTTTCACGGAACCCGACACGCCGTCGCGGATCTTCTGGGCGACCTCGGGAGGGATCGTGCCGGCGAAGGCACAGACGAGTTGCATGGAGTTTCCTTGATCTCCACCGCCGCCGAAGCCCCCGCCGTAGGGGTTCGCGTTCTCGGCCTTGGGTGCTGCGCGAACGTCGAAGACGACGGCATCGAGGGGCTCGGGCGAGACGGCCTCCATCGTGATCTTGACGGGGGACCCTTTCTGGACTCGCATGGCGTCCTGGTCCGAAATGCCGGCAATGAATCCGAGGCTGTTGTCATTGGCGACGACGGCGGCTGTTTGGCCGTCGTTCAACTGGTCGTATCCACTGCCCGACATCCTGTAGAGGCGCGATACGGTTCCGTCGATGGGGGCCGTGATGTTGGCGGCGGCCGACTGGCCCTTGGCCTCGGCGAGTTCCGACTCAGTTTTTTCGATGTCTAGTTTTTTGCTCTTGAGGCCGACTTCCCCTTGGATCTGGTTGCGCTTGGCCTCGATCAATTCCTTTTCGGGGACGATGCCTTTTTCCGCGAGGCGCTGCTTGTTTTTGAGGGACTTGTTGGCCTGGTCATAAGTCAGTTGCGAGGCCTTGATCTCGATACGGGCGGTCGAGAGACGGTCTTGGAGGTCTTTGATGCGTTTCTCGAACTCGGACGTGTCGACTTCGATCAGCAGGTCGCCTTTTTTGACGCGGGTGTTGTCCTTGGCGAGGACTCTCTTGACCCGGACGCGGGACGGGACTTTGATCTCGACGCGCTGGGTGGCCTGGACCGTGCCCTGAAAAACCGAGAAATCAACGATCTTGTCGCGGCGTACTGGCAGTGGGACGGTTTTCGCGCCGGGGATCTCGGATTTGGTTTCGGCGTCGTCAGATTTTTCACCTGATTTTTCGGCAGAATTTTCGCCGGACTTTTCAGCATCTTTTTTCTTCGACTTGAACAGGGAACACGCCGTGAGGCCGGAGGATAATCCAGTAACGAGTAAGATTGAGGCGACTGAGGCTATGGTTGAATTCTTGACGTACAAGTTGACACCCTCCGGATTTTTGGAACGCGCAAGAATCATGTCGAACGCAGGGCCTCGTATGGATCCAGTTGCGCGGCCTTCATGGCCGGCAAAAGTCCAAAGACAACGCCCGTCACCATGGCAAAACCAAGGGCCAGGCTGATGGCAAAGGGCGACGTGACGGCCTCCCACTGGCCCAGCATCTTCGCCACTTGATTGCCGAATCCCCAGCCGACGGCGACGCCAATGATGCCGCCAAAGACGCAGACAATGACGGATTCCAGGAGAAATTGCGTGGCGATCGCCATGTCGTTGGCGCCGATCGCCTTGCGCAAGCCGATCTCCTTGCGGCGCTGGTGGATCGACAGCAACATGATGTTCATGATGCCGACGCCGCCCGTCACAAGAGACACCGACGCCAGCATGATGCCGACGAGATTTTGTTTTTCCCAGATGGCAGTCGTCTTCTCGATCGCCTCGCGCGCGTCGATCACTTGAACATCAGGACGGCCCGCGGCGAACAG
>CAWUNT010000127.1:0-6225 GCA_963923405.1 uncultured bacterium
TGCGGAGCGGCGCGCCTGATCGGGGTCGAGAAAAACGAGAACCAGTTCAAACGCGCGCAACAGGCGATGGAACGCCTCGGACATGCGTCGCGTCCCGACGCGAAGGTCGAGTGGCACCACGCCGATTTCCTCGAATGGAATTCACCGGTCCCGGCGGACAAGGTTCTTCTGGACGCGCCATGCTCTGGCCTTGGTGTCCTGAAACGCCACCCTGAGGGCAAGTGGCAGAAGGACCCGCGTCTCATCACGGCCATGGCGGACCTGCAAAAGCGCATGATCACCCACGCGCTGAAGCAGCTCCGCGCCGGCGGCGAGCTAATCTTTTCCGTATGTTCTTTCGAACCGGAGGAAACCGTGGCCCAGATGGACTGGGCGCGGAAGGAATTCGGCGACAAGATCGAGATCGTCTCGCCCGTGGTCCGGTTGCCTGATTATTTCAAACGCTATGTCACGCGCGACAACGTGCTCCTGATTTATGGCGGTAATGCCGATCAGACCGACGGCTTTGGCTCGTTCATCGTCAAGTTGCGCACGCCACTGGCCACTTCCGCCGGGGTCGCGAAATGAGGCGCGACCTGAAGAGAGCAGTCCAAACGGCTGCCGCGTTGATGATCCTGTTTTCGGGGGCCGGCCGGGCGGATGTCGGAACGCCCGTACCCGTTGATGGTGACGTGACTCCCTTCGTCAATTTCAGTGAACTCAAGAACGCCGTGGTCAGCCGCATATCGGCGGCGAACGCGCGCATCTGGCTGAGCACCGACTACCTGACCGACGGCGACGTCGTCGCGGCCTTGCATCTGGCAAAATACCGGAAGGTGGATGTCCAGGTCTTGTTGGGTCGTCAAAAGGCCACGGCATACATGTCCCGCCTTGGTTTCCTCAAAAACGAGGACATTCCGACCTGGATCAAGCCGCGAAACTTCATGCCCGCGGTACAGACCGCGATCTTGAGCGACAGCCAGCTCTATTTCATCGATGGCGACCTCGACTTCATGACCACACGGGGCAATTTCGTTCTCAGGACCGGAACCCCGGCGCAAGCCCAGGAATTCGGGGCGGCATTCCAGGCGGCTGTCGCGGAAGGACTGGAGATCGAAGCACCCCCCGTACCCGCGGTCGGCAGGCCGGGCCGACACCGCCCGTCAAAAGCCTTGAAAGACACGAGGACGTGGCGACCTGAAGACTCGAACCGTCCCAAACCGGAAACGCCTGCCGCAAACCCGCCGGTTTCGGGCCGCCAGGCCACCGATGGCTCGTACAGGTACGGAAGAAACAAGCAATCAAGGCCTGAGGGTATTCCAAACAAATTGCCCAAGACCTTAAAATGGAAAGAAATGGAAAAAATCCGGAGCAACCAGAACGGACCGGACGGGGGATGAAAATGGGATTGCAAATGAAATTGCTCAAGGGACCAATGACCATCATGCGACTGGGCGCGCTGTGCGTCGTCCTGGCAGGGTGCACAAAATTCTGCGGGCTGAGCCACAAGGACATGACGCCAGAACAGGTTGTCGAGGCTTACTTGAATGTCGCCTTCAACATGAAGGATTCGGGAGAACGCGAGAAACTCGCGGCCTTGACTACAGGCAAACTGCGTCAAGCGATCGACTCGGCCCAGGAGGATGTCATCAAGGCGGCGTACATCGACCGACGCTACGCGATCAAGAGTTACTCGGTCATCGAGCGCCGCGACCGCACTCCCCGCGAAACAGAGATCACATTCCGCCTCGTCTACAATGACCTTGGTTCGGCCACGGCACCGGTCGCTGCCGATACGGCTGCCACAGTCACAACCGACAACACCGTCAACGTGATCCGCGAACAAGGGAGCTGGTATATCCGCGATGTTGTTGGCAGCAAAACCGCGATCGACTTCCCACTGTCTGCGGAGGGTCGCATCGAGGCAAAGCCCGGCGTCATATCGGACCCGGGTCTGGACCGGGCGCAGGGCGAGGGAACACAGGGGCAGTGATGCCCCTGTTTTTTTTTCAGCCAGCCGCTTGAGACAGGAATGACACCTGGGAAATGGTTCCCATGTCGCCAGTGCGCGCCAGCGTCGGTTTCCTGCCGCGTTTGACGTTCTTCAGGACAACAAGCTCGGCCGGATCCAGATTGGCTGACGCCGCATGCAAAAGTTTCTGCACCATCTCCCGGAATTGCGGGCGCAAATGGGGATCGCCCTCAAGTTCGCGGGCGACCTGGACAAAGGTCGGATCTGCCTTCAAGTGCCCCATCGCGATCACGATGTCACGACCGAGATCCCTGACATTGACCTCCGAGACGACACGGAACAGCGCGGCGAACTGCAGCAGCAAAGCCCGCCGGGACAACTTGACGCGATCCTCCGGCATTCCCGCGATTTTCTCCGCCAGGGCTGCCAGGAACAACCCGAAACGATCGGGATTCTTCAGCGCGTAGAACTTTACCGACTCGTGGACGATGACCTGGGTGTGGTGGTCCGCCTCCAGGATGAAGGGCATGTTCTCCAGCAGGAACTGCAGGGCCACGGCCTCCACCTTCTTGCGGAAAAGCATGGCAAAAAGATGATCGAGCACCGTGTGTCCGAATCGACTCATGAGACGGTTGAAGTAGACCTTGTCCATGATGCCTTGCTCGGTCTCGCCGAAATAATGGATCAAGCTCAATCGAACAGCGTCGCTGCTCGAGTTGCTGGCGCTTAGCAGGTATGTCGCCACGCGATCGAGGAGTTGCCTGACCCCTTTCAACTGTCCCGGAAACTGGCGGTCATAGGCCTGGATCGCGAACCCGAGTTCGCAAACGAGAATGACGCTCAGGTTGTAAATCTCAAGGCTGTGATCCTTGTCCGCGTATTCCGCCGAGAATATTACCTCCATGATGTTCTTGCAGGTAACCTCGCAACGGGGATTGGCGAAAAGTTCTTCGAGCATCACAGCGATCATGGATTCGCTGGAGGCGTTTGCCAGCCATACAAGGAGCGACTCGACGATGATTTCCTGGGACAGCCGGATCTCCGACCGTTCGCACAGGCGATTCACCATGTAACGGATGATCGCGACCTGATCATCCTCCTTCAAACTTCCTGTCAAGTGACGTCCGTCTTTCCAACCAAGGATGATGCCCACATCGACTAGATGCGTGGCCTCCGCGACTGTCTTGCAATGCCGCCACGACGGCGCACCCGAAGCACGCTTTGCCATAAACTCTTACCCCCGGTCTTCGACCGTTGTCAAAATTGACACCAGCTGGATTTCATCAACCTTTGTTCGCGATTTTCTTGCTGTCGCGCGATCCGGGTTTTCCCGCCGCGTTGGCCGCGTCCACGAGGGCCTGGATCAAGGCTTTCGCCCGGTCAGAGAGCACCTCGAATTGCAGGCCATACCCGACTGGAAAACGTTTGTCGGAGTTGTACCGGATGACCTTCGCGACCGCGTTGAACGGACGCTCCATTCCCTCGGCCTTGACCGACAATTTCAATTTCTCGCCGATCGAGAAGATCGGCTCTGCCGTTTCAACAAAGATCCCGGTTGTCGAAATATTGACGCCAGCGCCGATGGTCAGATTGCCGTTATTATGAATGATCACGCGACCACCGATGGACGCGCGCGGCGCGATGGCACGCAGTTCGTCGAGCTGGGCTGGTGTCGATGCCGCCCCACCCTTGCGCTGCGGCAGTCCCAGCTCCTCGGCGCAGTCCTCTATCGGGCGCCAGTCCTTCCAGCCAACGCGGAAGACATAGGAATCCGGTGCCACAGCACTGCGGGAGATCAGTTGCCCGACCTGCTCCACCGTGAACGGTCCCAACTGCACGCCACCTGCGTGAAGGAACCAAACCGCCTCAGTTCCTGTTGCTTGTTCTGCCTGACCCATGCGCGAATCCTCCGTTGATACGATGCGCTTGCCCGCAACATTTCGGAGGCCACCAAAAAACCTTTAACGAAAACTTTAGAAAAAACAGAAATCCCTTTCGCTGCGCCCGGTTGCGCGACCACCGTTCAAGCGCTGGTCAGTCACGCGAACTCACGTGTTATCATCTGGTTAGCCTTTCTGAAGGAGGGACCGCACATGAATCGCAAGAGGCTGTGTCAGATGATTTTTGCCGGTGCCGCGATTTGTGCGTCAGGGAATCTGTCCGCCGTTGTCGAGACAGGATTCGCTCCTCACAAGGCACCCGAACGCCTGGAATGGTCGCGCTTCATGGAACTCTCCCCGAGGGAGGCTGAGTCCCTTTGGAATGACCAGGCCCACAAGGGCGTAAGGTTTGCCGACTGGAACTGGAAATGGCGCCTTGCCTGGGTGAAATTGTGCGCGACCACCCGGAAACCGGGTACCAGGTTCTGTGACGAAGTCATGGACGGCGCGCTGGACGACAAGGCCCTCGTCGTCAGGGCAGAGGCGGCCTCCGCCATCGGCGACATGAAGGAGGGTTCCATGGACCCTGTCGCGTCAAGAAAATTGCTCGCGGTCTTGAAGGATCCGCGCAATCGCAGAAATGACGTCCCGGTCATGGCGCAAAAACGCGCGATGTATTCCCTGGTGAAGATCGGGCATGCGGACTCAGTTCGCGCAGCCGATGAAATCGTGTCCAGGGACTCCACGCTGAAATCTTACTGGAACAAACTCAAAGCCACCACGAACTGAAACTTTCACTTCCACTTGATATTGCACCCGATTGACGGCTTCTGCCCGGGATCCACATCCTCACCGGCCAGGACTTTAGCGACCGCGGCTCTCAGGTCACTGCCCGTCACCGGTTTGCCATTGCCGGGACGGCTATCGTCCATCTGTCCGCGGTAAACGAGGCTCCGCGATCCGTCAAACAAGAAAAAGTCAGGCGTGCACGCGGCATCGTATGCCCGCGCCACAGCCTGCGATTCGTCGTACAAGTAAGGAAAATTCCAGCCCGCCGATTCCTTCTCGGCCCTCATGAGTTCGGGCCGGTCGTCAGGATACTTCACGACATCATTGGACATGATACCCACGACGCCAACTCCCATCGCGGAGAAGTCACGGCACATGTCGGCCAGGCCCTTTCGGATATGCTTCACGTACGGACAATGATTGCAAATGAACATGACGAGAAGTGCCGGGCTTGACTGGAAATCTCTCAGGCTGACGATACGCCCGTCCGTATCCGGAAGTTTGAAATCCGGTGCTTTGGTACCGAGTGCCAGCATCGTCGACGGAGTAAGGGCCATGGTCTTCACCTCTCTTGTACGTGGCAGGAAATCCGGGAATAATTAATAAAAACAAAAGGAAACATGTTGGTCCAGCTTCAACACAACATCGAGGTCCTCGCAACAGGATTCTTCGCCTGCGCCCTCGCCCATACTTTTGCGACGGGTTGGTTCAACCGTGCCGCGGCAAATCACCGCGAAGGCAGCATCGCCGAGAACTTCCTGCATTTTCTGGGCGAAGTCGAAGTCGTGTTTGGAATCTGGGCGGGAATATTCCTTTTATCCTTTGGGCTGCTCGAAGGGTCCGCCAACGCGATCGCCTTCCTTGATGGACTCAAGTTCACCGAGCCCGCTTTTGTCTTCGCCATCATGGTCGTCGCGGCAACCCGGCCGGTTCTCAGCGCGACATCGGCCATGATGGAACGCGTCGCGGCACTGGTCGCGCGCGGCACGGGTCTTGCCGGGGCCATTCCCTTTTTCATGACGGCCATGGTTGCCGGACCGCTGGCCGGCAGTTTCATCACGGAACCCGCTGCCATGACCCTGACGGCCATCATCCTGCAGCAGAGGATATTCCGCCACAAGTGCTCTCCCCTCTTGAAATACGGCGTCCTCGGACTGCTCTTCGTCAACGTCTCGATCGGCGGCGTGCTCACCCCCTTCGCCGCGCCACCTGTGGTCATGGTCGCCGGTAAATGGGGCTGGGATCTCGGATTCATGATGACGCATTTCGGTTGGCGGGCCATCATCGCGGTTTTCGCGAACGCGATCCTGTTGACCCTGGTGTTCAGGCGTGAACTTTCGGCAATGCCTCAACCCGGTTCTGCCAGGAACAAGTCCCGCGCCAACCCGTCACCCGTCTGGCTGGTGGCCATTCATTTCGCGGTACTCGCGTCGATCGTGGTCTACGCCCACCACCTGACAGTCTTCGGGGGAATCCTGCTCTTCTTCCTCGGCATCACCGAGATCACACGCGAGTATCAGGACACGCTGCGCCTTCGCGAGAGCCTCCTCGTCGCCTTTTTCCTGGCTGGGCTCGTCGTCCTTGGCAAGGGACAGGAATGGTGGC
>CAWUNT010000128.1:0-6174 GCA_963923405.1 uncultured bacterium
GTGGGCTCGGAGATGTGTATAAGAGACAGATACTCAACCTTCCCGGCAACCATGGTCCGATACGTCAAGAACCTGTCCACGTTGGGATCCGAGGTGCGTGATTTGGTCAAGAATTACAGATGGGATGCCAGAGAAGTCCTCGCTTTTACCGCGGCGCACATTCGCGGCAGTGTGAAGGCCAACTTGTTCACGGGTTTACTGGGTAAGAGCGGACGGAATACCTTGGCCGACAAGTCGACTCTGGATGAGCAGTATGCCGGGCTTGCGGGATATACCATCGAGAGAATTGAACAGGAAGTCGGCCGGCCTCAAGCGCACTGATCCGGCGAGACGCCATCAAGCGATTTGGCTCAGAGCCGCCAGAGGGCGAGCCCTTGGTCCGCGATCTCGTTTCGGTCAAAAGCCGATTTGACGTCAATAAAGCATCCATTTTTAGCGATTTTTTTGCCAATTTCCGCAATGCCCATCGATGTGAAAGCGCTGTGACCGACCGCGACCACAACGGCGTCGCAGATTGGAACGTCTTTCCATGGAACAAGTTTCACGCCGTACTCATGATCGGCTTCTGCGGCGTCGGCAACCGGATCGTGGACAATGCATTCGATGTTGAACTCTTTCAGCGCCTGAATCACATCGGCGACTTTTGAATTCCTCAGGTCGGGAACGTCCTCTTTGAAGGTAAGACCCATGACGAGTACTTTGGCCTTGTTGATATTCTGCCCTGCACGCAGCATCGTTTTAACGGTTTGCTCTGCGACGTAACGAGCCATGCCATCGTTGATTCCCCGGCCGGCGAGGATAATCCGGGGATGGTGGCCGACCATTTCCGCCTTCTGGGTCAGGTAATACGGGTCTACGCCGATGCAGTGTCCTCCGACAAGGCCAGGCCGGAAGCCAAGGAAATTCCATTTCGTGCCAGCAGCCTCAAGAACGGCCTTCGTGTCGATGCCAAGGCGCCCGAAGATCATCGCGCACTCATTCATTAGTGCTATGTTGATGTCGCGCTGCGTGTTTTCAATGATTTTTGCGGCTTCGGCGACTTTGATCGACTCTGCCTCGTGGATGCCGGCGGTTATGATCGCGCCATAAACCTTGCTCAATGTAGCCAGGGTCTCGCTTGTGTCGCCAGAGACAATCTTCTTGATGCGCGGCAGGGTGTGGACCTTGTCGCCTGGATTGATTCGCTCGGGGCTGTATCCAACAAAGAAGTCCCTCTTCCACGACTTGCCAGAATGTTTTTCAAGGACCGGTACACAAATTTCCTCAGTCGCACCGGGGTAAACGGTGGACTCATACACAACGATGGCGCCTTTTTTCATGTGCCTTCCGACGGTCTCCGACGCCTTCACCAGTGGGGTAAAGTCGGGTTTATTGGCGTTGTCGACCGGAGTCGGTACGCAAACGATAACGATATCGCATCCTGAGATCGCGGCTGGATCGGAAGTGAATGACAGAAGAGTCGCTGCTTTCAGCTGGTCAGACGAAACTTCGTTGGTGTGATCTACGTGCCCGCGCAAGGCATTGACGCGTTCGACCGATATGTCGAAACCAATGACTTTCGTGATCCTTCCAAATTCAGCGGCGACAGGAAGGCCCACGTAACCCAGACCGACGACTGCGATGGACGGCAATGATGCGCTCATGGGTTTTCCCACGTAAAAGTTGTACCAGGACCAGCTATGTAAGGGTCAAAATAGCGACAGAGGCCCATAAAATCAAGGGATGTAACGGGTTTGGCTGCTATGCGTGGTAAGCCCTGTACCAGGCGCAAAAATGCCTCAAACCCTCTTTAAGCTGGGTCTTTGGCTCATAACCAAGCCTGGACATCGCTTTTGAAATGTCGGCATTGGTGGCCTCGACATCCCCCATCTGGATGGGCAGGAATTCCTTTTTGGCCTTGATGCCCAGGTAATCCTCGAGGAGTTCGATCATTTCGGAAAGGTAATCCGGCGATCCTTTGCCCAGATTGTACACTTCTCCGGACTCAGGTTTCTCGAGGGACGCAAGGATTCCGTCGACAATATCGTCTATGTACGTCCAATCCCGGATCATTTTCCCTTGGTTGTAGACCTGGATCGGCTTCCCCTGCCGCATGAGTTCGGCGAATTTATAGATGGCCATGTCCGGACGGGCATAGGGTCCGTAAACGGTGAAAAAGCGCAAGCCAACGGCGGGGATCTTGTAAAGGTGGCTGTAACTTTTCGCGACGAGCTCATTTGACATTTTGGTCGCGGCGTAGAGGCTGATCGGGTGGGTGGTCGGGTCAGACTCGCTAAAAGGCAATTTCGTGTTTCCGCCATAAACGGAGCTCGATGACGCGTACAGGAAGTGATCCGGCTGGGAGCGTCTAACCAGTTCAATGATGTTCTGGAACCCAACGAGATTCGAGTCCACGTAGGCCTTGGGGTTCTCTATCGAATACCTGACACCTGCCTGGGCAGCGAGGTGAATAACACGGTCCGGTCGACAACGGTTATACGCATCAGCCAGAACGCGCTGGTCCGTCAAATCCCCTTTCACAAATGTGAAGAGGCTGCTTCGCGCGAGATGTTCAAGCCGGGATTGTTTGATCCGGACATCGTAGTAGTCATTGACGGAATCATATCCCGTGACTTCATGGCCTTTTTGCAGCAATCGCGTGGCGACGTGATAGCCGATGAAGCCTGCGGTGCCGGTGACGAAAACTTTCATGGGGCCTCCAAAGAGACGGTGGTCGCGGCGTGCCTGATTCAGGGCGGGCCGCCGCGCTGTGCGTCAGACCACAACAAACTCAACCTTGTGACGTGCTTCGAGAGTCGCCAGGTAAACGAGCATTTGCATGGCGTATTCTGTCCGTAACTTGGGAACGTCCCGGTCGGGAGCCCGCAAAGCGTGCACAAGTCTTGCGGTGATCTCGCTCCGTGGTGAAATTGACGAAACGTAGTCGCGTTCCGTCGGCGTGAGCTGGGTACGACCTTCCCGAGAAAACGTTGCGCCCAGGCTGTACGCCCTGTTGCCGAACAGCTTGATTGCGCCGCGCCGAAGCCAGCGCGCCGGGTCACTCTTCTTTTCCTCAAGCGACTTCGCATTTGCGCTCGTATAGGGGACGGCGTCAAGTTCCGGAGCGAATTTGCGAATGGCCTCCTTGACGACCCTGAAACCTTCTTTTTCCTCCCGCGCCAGGGAAAAGACAACCTGAAGGAATTCATTGTCAAGCATCGGCATCGGGATGCTGAATTGTTCCTGACAGAAAAACCCTCGCCGGCCGTATCCGTAAGCGACGTAGGTCTGGTAATGCACAAAGTCCACTTGACCACTCGGTGAGCGAATTTGCCCGGCAAGGCCCAGTAAACGGTCGAACAGGGCGTCCTGTGAGTGGCGATTCCAGTCTCGCACACCCAGTGATTGACCGATGGACTGGATTACCAGTGGATCAAGCTGGAAAACACGTCGTGCGTCGCGGACGGGGTCCAGCACCTGACGGTAAAATTTGCCTTTGTGCGCTTCAGCGCCAAACCCGATCAGGATTCCGGTCGGGAACTGTCGCTGGATCCAGTCGAAGTAGAGGCTCCACCTTACAAGATTGTCCCGGTAGGTACCCGAATTGGACTCCACGATTCCGGGATGCAAAAACACGGGGCGGATGGCTGGGACAAAATCATTTCTAGTCTTCGTGTGAAGTGGCAGACCGGCTGCCGCCGCTACCGCCGCCGCGATCTCAAATTCAGACTGGTTCTTGAATTCATGGAACAAGTGGATCTCATTGCCGAAGACCTTGCGGCAACGCAACGCCATCGCCAGATTGAGGCGGGAATCATAGCCACCCGAGACCAGCACCAGCAGGGGTCGGCCGGTACGCGCGATCGCCTCGAAGCGTGTCTCGATCAACTGGATCGCGTGCTCCACGGTATACGTCCGGGAGGTTGCCACCAGATTCCGGGACGGCAGAAGATCCTGACCCGTCCACGAATACCCCACCGACGCCAGCAGCATTTTGATTTCGGGGAAAAGCTCGTCGTTCGGGTAGTTGACGCCGTGTAACTGCTGGGCGAACGACTCGAAACCGATTTGTATTTTTCCGCCAGAGAAAAGCCGGGAAGCGACATTGCTGAGGCGAAGGGTGGTTGCCTTTGCGTCCGCGAAAACAGGAACGAGGCCTCCGGCGCAACCAAAGGCGGTAACTGTGCCGTCCGCAGTGATTTCCGCGACCTTGAATTCATCGAATGGCCTCTGGACGACGAATTCTCGGGTGCCACCATCCATTGTCCGGCATTCCAGTCCGGAGCCATCGATCCGGTGAGTCACCTCATGGCGCGATTCCCCGGGGCGTTTCTCGATTTCCAGGGTCCATTCACGAAATGGTCTCAGGTGAGGCAGTGTCTCGGCATTGTAAGGAGTTTTCGCTGCCATGGTTGTTTCCGTCTATTTCCCTGCTGTGCGCTTCATTTCGGAAATCGCCGTATTGACGAAAATGGTCAGGAGAACTGAGGCGATGGATGAGACAACCGCGATGATGGCGAGATTTCGCAGTTTGGGCCTGTAACGCATCACGATGTCGGCTTCGATTTTGCTGTCCTTGCCAAAGCCTTTCACATTGGCCAGGGACGCAAGCGAAGCGGAGACTTTGCTCTTGAAGGTGGAAATGACGTCAGAGATTTTCGCGTACTTGAGCGCCAACTGGTCCAACTGGGCGTCGGCCCGTTGCTGGGTGAGTGAGCCGGTCATGTCAATCTCTCCCAGGGAGCGAAGGAGATCCAGTTGGTTGGTCAGAAACGCATTGGTCGACGCGATCAGGGACTTGGCGTCGTCGATCGTGCGTTGAAGGACCTTTTGCTGGTCCGATGGCGCCAGATTTTCCACGCCAGTCATGACAGACAGGCGCCCGTCCATGACAAAAGCGTTCACCGCGGGAAATTGTGGTGAGCGGCCGGTCTCTGGTTTTGTATTACGTTTCAGCGCCGCGATACGATTCTGGTACGCGTCAACGTAGAACCGGTAGGCGAACAGGTTGCGTTGCTCCTCGGCGAACACCCGGTTCATCACCTCGTGCAGTTCCCCCCGCTCCCGAAGGAGCGCCCAGCAAACCATCGATGGGCGCAAGAGACGGTCGAAGGCGGTTTCAATGACCGGGTCGAGTGGCCCGGCCGGCGATTTGCTCGAGATGGTGATGGAAATTTCCGTATTCGTTGGGGCGGACGAGAGTCTTTCGAGGCGTACGAGCGAGTTGTCGTATTTGTCATCAGTTTCCCGGCGAGGCGCGCTGGAGGGCGTGATGCCAGGGCCAGTGGCACCAAACGCACTGGAAGCCGCAAATCCAGTCATCCGTTCGGTATCGAAAAAACACTGGCGGGCAAAGGTCGCGAAGTTGTCCGACGCGCCTACCGGAATCGTCACGCGGAATGTGGCGGTCACAGGCAACTGCCGGATTGCAAGCACATAACCAGCCGCCAGCGTTGAAAAAATGCCGATCGCGGATCCTGCGAGCAAGACCTTGCGTTGCCTGAGGCTTTCGATTATCCCAACGGGCTGAGTTCGTGACACTGTCAATCTCAAGAATGTGCCTGAATGCGGTCGATCATACGCTGGAAATCAGGATACTCAAGTTTTTTTTCCGGTCGCGCCAGCCGCTGGAGGCTTGACGGCACGCCATTGTTGATGGCGATTTTTCTTGCGATCGCGATGCTGGACATCCCGAGATACGCGGTCCAGCTTTTTTCCCTGCCGATCCCGTTTTCCGGTGGTGATCCTCCGGTTTTTTTACTCGTGATCGCGGCGGCGCAGTTTCTGGGCCGGTTCAGGTCCGACGGAAAGTCTGTTTTCAGGTCCATGAGCAGCCCCCGGGTGGGAGGATTCCTTTGCGTTCTCGGGGTCTGGGCCCTGTTTGAGCTGCAAGCGTTTTTTGGCGATGTTGACGGTGATTTCACTCTGATCCGGCAGTTTTTCTGGCTGCTGACATGTTGGGTGACAGTTCTTTCCATGGCACGGGATGATCGCGGGATCGAGATCCTCTCTAGCTTGTTTGTCGGCGTGAGCCTCGTTTTTGCCCTTCTTGTGGATTCGCTTTGGGTGTTCGAGCGCTTCGGTTTCGCGGACTACTTCATGTTTCTGGGTAGCGCTTCGTTTGGCGGCTGGAACGGATTGTGTTTGTTGTGTGTTGCCGTCTGTCTCTTATACACATCTGACGCTGCCGACGAT
>CAWUNT010000129.1:0-6119 GCA_963923405.1 uncultured bacterium
ACACAAGGAGTATCGTCGGCAGCGTCAGATGTGTATAAGAGACAGGCTCTCACCTCACCATCTGGCTCCGGGCGGCGACATCATCTGGGAAATCGGTACCGGATACTTCAGCTGTCGCGATGAGCACGGCAGGTTCTCCGCGGAGAAATTCAAGGAAAAAGCCGTCCATCCGAACGTCAAGATGATCGAGATCAAGCTTTCACAGGGCGCGAAACCAGGACACGGCGGAGTGTTGCCCGCGAAAAAAATCACGCCTGAGATCTCCGCGATTCGCGGAATCCCGATGGGCAAGGACTGTCTGTCACCTCCGGGACATACGGCGTTTTCCTCGCCGCGCGGCCTGCTGCAATGGGTGCAACAGTTGCGGGAACTCTCTGGCGGCAAGCCAGTTGGGTTCAAGTTGTGCGTAGGGAAACGCCGCGAGTTCCTGGCGGTCGTCAAAGCCATGCACGAAACGAAAATCCTGCCCGACTATATTGTCGTGGACGGTGGCGAGGGCGGCACTGGCGCCGCGCCGGCGGAATTCTCGGATCATATGGGATGCCCGCTCAATGAGGCGCTGGTCCTGGTCCACAACGCCCTTGTCGGCATTGACGTTCGCAAGCACGTACGAGTCCTGGTCAGTGGCCGCATCACGACCGGTTTCGACATGATCGCCAAAATCGCGATGGGAGCCGACGCGTGTTACGCGGCGCGCGCCATGATGATGGCTCTTGGTTGCATCCAGGCCCTGCGTTGCAACTCAAACCACTGCCCGACCGGCGTCGCGACCAACGACGAAACCCTGATGAAGGGACTCGTGGTCTCTGACAAGCGCGTGCGCGTGCGCAACTTCCACGAGGAAACCATTCATTCCGTGGCGGAACTTCTTGGAGCCATGGGCCTCACACACACGATGCAACTTCGTCCGTGGCACCTGATGCACCGCGTCGGTCCGTTTGACATCAAGCACTACGGCGAACTTTTCCATTATCTCGAGCCCGGCGAACTGCTGAAAAATCCACCGGCATCATTCAAGCGCGCGTGGGAAATGGCGGCCGCTGACGCGTGGGACGCGGCAGAGGACCTGAAGGCAAAAGGCTCTTTCGGTTACCGGTCGGACGTACGCGTGGCTCAGTGAGCCAACCGGTTGGCGATGAAGGCCCAGGCCATCTCGGCCGCGGCCTTTGCCGTCATGCCGGAGGGATCCAGGTCAGGGGCGCACTCGACAATCTCGAAAAGACGGACTTTCTTGTGCCGTCCGGCGATCGCCGCCATTTCGCAAAGTTGATCGACGGAAAAACCAAGCGCACCCGGGGCACTCACTCCGGGAAGTCCCGAACAACTGTCCAGGTCAAACGACACCATGACCGCGTCACACCGCGCAACGAGGCGCTCGAGATCCTGGGCAAAAGCATCGACAATACGAACGCCGGCCCGCTCTGCGCGCATCAGTTCTGAGTGATCACGAATCTGGACTCCGCGTTCACGAGCCCATGCGTAGTGGGTGGCCGCGTTGCGGTTTTTGCGCGTGCCGAATTCGATCAAGTGCCGCGGATCGATCACGGAGCCATCGATCAGGTCCCGGTAGGGAGTTCCACTGTGCGGCAGGCCATTCTCACGTTCACGGACATCCAGGTGGGGGTCGACCGTGATGATGCCTATCGTACCGGCGGCGTCCTTGGCGGCAGCCGATACCTCGCGCAAAGCCCTGGCATGGGGCGCGGAGTAATCATTCCCTCCGCCGAGGGCCAACACGGCTCCGGACGCGTTGAGCGCCAGTTCGCAAAGCGTCTGGGCATGGCGATGATTGGCAATGATGTCATCAGTGACGACACTGTCCCCGGCGTCTGAAAAAAAGTCGGGATGCATCGTTTGCGGGGCATCCATGGGCGGGGCCATTCGGTACAGTTCCCGCCGGATGGCCGGGGGGCCTCCGGCCGCTCCGCGGCGACCCCGGTTCAGGTGGACGCCGAGGTCGTCCGGGGCACCTGTGACGCAAACTTTCGTGGTAACGCCGACGAGAGGCCAGGCGGTCGATACAAGTTCACCGAGGCGCGGATCGCCAGGGCGGCCCTTGAACAAAAGCGCCTGGTCAATTGGACGTCTAAAATCTTGATTGTTTTCCATTAGTTACCCCATATACCAAAAGGACTTGGCTGGGGGAAGGGGAACATGGTGGGCCTGGGCAGACTCGAACTGCCGACCTCACGCTTATCAGGCGTGCGCTCTAACCACCTGAGCTACAAGCCCATGTCCACAGGAGCGCCACCTTATAGTCGCAGGACTGACGGGATGTCAACAGGAAGGGCCGGCGGGCGCTCTCGAAAACGCCCGCCGGCTTGCTTGCTTGAGGGTTACGAAACGAAACTTTCTTAGCCGCGGAGCAGAGCCAGAGCTGCTTCCGGTTCCGAGTTCGCCTGGGCGAGAACCGACACACCAGCCTGCTGAAGGATCTTGGCCTGGGTGAAGGACGCGCTTGCGGAAGCGAAGTCGACGTCACGGATACGGCTGTTGGCTGCCTTGTAGTTCTCGATCTGCGAGCTCAAGCTCGTCACGGCCGAGATCAGGCGGTTCTGCTGCGCACCCATGTTCGCGCGGGTGGTAGCGAGGCGCTGCATCGCGCCGTCGATGACAGACAGCTTGTCAGACGCGGTCTGGCGATCGAACCCGTCCGAGACACTCAGCGGACCGATTTCGGCGCCGCGGCCGAGGCCGAAGTCTTCTTCCGGGATCAGCTTCATGTCATTGATGTCGATGCGGATCGTATCAGTGTTGGCAGCCTTGCCGTCACCGCCACCGACGTGGATGGTGAGGAGGTTGTCGCCAACGTTCGCGTCGGAACCCTTGAGGAGTTTCACGCCGTTGAACTCAGTGGTGTTGGCAATACGGTCAAGTTCGTCAACCAACTGCGTATATTCACGGTTGGCATAGGAACGTTCCACGTTGCCGATGGTGTCTGACGAGGACTGGACAGCCAGTTCGCGCAGACGAGTCAGGATGTTCGAGATCTCGTTCATGCCGGATTCGGCAACCTGGACGAGCGAGATGCCGTCCTGGGCGTTGCGCGAAGCCTGCTCGAGACTGCGGACCCGACCGGTCAAGTTGGTGCTGATCGAGAGGCCTGCTGCGTCGTCTGCCGCCTTGTTGATGCGGTAGCCGCTGGACAACTGAGCCATCGATTCGCGCAGAGAGTTGGTCGCGGTAGCGACGCCGCGCTGTGCCTGCAAAGAAGCCACGTTCGTTTTAATGCGAAGTCCCATGATCAAACTCCTCCAAATTACGTTGCGTTCGTGTTCCTCAAGCAAGGAACGTTTAACAATTCAAACAACGACCATTGACACGGGGAGCATCGACAATGGTTTTAAAATGTTTAATAAAAAGCTTTAATATTTTTTTTAAGCAATTTGATAGAAAATGGATTTCACTGGTCAAAAATAAAAGATTTTCACTTTTGACAAGCGACACAGAAGTACGTGGAACGGTTGGAATGGCGCATTTCACGGATGGGGGTGCGGCATTTTCGACACGCCTCGCCAGAACGCCCGTAAACGTTGAGCCTCAAGGCATATGAGCCCTCAGAACCATCGGAATGAAGGTAGTCGCGAATGGTGGTACCGCCTGATTTGATGGCGGCATTGAGGACTTTTTGGATGGAGCGGGCCAAAACCCCGTACTCCGCGCGGGTTACACGCCCGGCGGCGCGTCCTGGCCTGACGCCCGCGAGAAACAGCGACTCACTGGCGTATATGTTTCCGACGCCCACCACAATCCCGCCATCCATGATGAATGGTTTCACCGCGGTTTTGCGGGAGCGGCTGAGTTTGAAGAGATGATCCGCGAGCTCATCCGCCGCCAAATCGAGCGGTTCCGGGCCGAGATCACGCAACCAGGGATGCGCGCGCAAGTCCGCGCCTGCAGGCACAGCCGTGAGACGGCCGAACCTGCGTGGATCCACAAAATGCAGGTATTTGCGGGAGGGGAGAGGACCCTTCGCCTCCGGCTCAGGGTGACGACGCGGTAATTCGTCATTCTGAGCCGGAGGCGAAGAATCCTTCCTCCGCATCTCGAAAATGACGTGCGTATGTGGCTTGACCGGATCCGGTCCGTCCATCGCCAGCAGTTGTCCGCTCATGCCCAGGTGCAAGATCGCGGTACCGCGCGCCGTCTCAACGAGAAGGTACTTCGATCGACGCCGCACACTGCCCGCGACTTCACCAACCAACGCGTCACGAATCGCCTCGCACGGCATCGGTTCGCGCAAGTCCAAACGCAAAAAACGCACGCCCGCGAACGCATAATCACGCGTCTCTTCCCGCACCGCGCGCGCGAGGCATTCAACTTCTGGCAATTCCGGCATAAAAAACCCCGGTCCTTGTTGACCGGGGCTGGTGTTACCAACACCTGGGGCATTCTGTAAAGACGACAAGCGAAGGCAAGGCGTTACCAGGACTTGTGTGGCACGATCTTGATCACGATGCGTCGGTTGCGCTCGACAGAACCGGGCAAGTTGCTGGTGTCGGCTGGCTCCTGCTCGCCAAGCCCGAACGCCTTCACGCGTTCGGCGTCAAAATTGAGCGCGTCGACCAGATGCCGGCGGATGATGAGGGCGCGTTCGTAAGACTCAACCTGATTTGACTCAGCGTCACCTGAAGGATCCGCGTACCCCTCAACGGACAGCAGGCTGGCGCGAACCGGTCCCAGACTCTGAACCGCTGACGCCAGAATTGAGCGGCCAGCCGGTGAAAGTTCCATCGAGGTGGCACCTGCGTTGGGATCCGTGAACAGCAAGTTGTATTCGAGCGTTACTTCCGGGGTCAGCGCGATGGACGGCGCGAACGCCATCATCCGCGGATGCAGCACGTCACCCGCCATGATCTTGTTGTACCTGCCCAAAACCCTCGCTGAATCCGACTTCCCGTCGGTCTTGACGGTGGCAAGCGCGCGTGAGCCCTGGACCTTGCTGACTTTCAGCTCGCCAGTCTCATAGTAGACGCGGCCGGCGACCGGATCCATGAGGGGCCTTTCCGCGATCAAAAGATCGCCCTCAGCCAGCGCGCCAACGCCATAACCACGCAACGAGACCACAACCTGCGTTTCCTTGCCGGCAATGCCGTCTATTGGATCAACGACATTGTTCTGGTCTTTGACGGGATTTCCCGGTGGCGTCAGGAACGACTCGATGTGAAGGGGCTGCAGCTCCTCGGTCCCCGCCTGGGGACGGGCCGCGAATCCAATGACTGGAACAGTCATCATGATGACCGCGCCTGACAAGATAGAATTTTTCATGAAGAGTCCTCCCACAGTGGGAGTCGGCGTAAACTGAAAAAAGTTTAGTCACCGCGGTGACAAGGGTATGATTTTTTTCCGCCATCGGGCAAAAATTGCCTGGCAGGGCGCTGATTCGTATGATCACTACGCGCCCGTGATGCCACCGAATCAGTTGAAAATGTTTAATCCAGGAACCCCGACCCATGACACCACGCCAGATCTCCGTCGCTGTCATCTCAATGACGACCACCCGCGACCGCGCCGCAAACCTGGAACAGGCGACACGCCTTGTCCGTGACGCGGCAAGTGCCGGCGCCGACTGGATAGTTCTGCCGGAAATGTATGTCTACCAAGGCCCTTACGACACGCTTTACGAGGAGGCCGAGCCTTTCCGCGGTACCGCCTGGAAAATGATGTCGGACCTGGCACGGGAACTCCGGATTGTCTTGTTTGGCGGCTCCATCGCTGAGAGGCCCGAGAAAGCGAAGCCCGGCGAACGCAAAGTCTACAATGTCACCTATGTATTCGGACGCGGTGGCGAGGAGTTGGCTTGTTACCGGAAGGTGCATCTATTCAACCTGAAATCCCCGGATGGAAAGCCTCTTTACTGTGAGTCGGATGGTTACCTGTCCGGGGACAAACCCGTGGTCATTGAAATCGACGGGTTCAAGACTGGCCTCGCGATTTGTTATGACCTGCGCTTCCATGAATTTTTTGCGACGCTGGCGTCGAAGTCCAAGATCGATGCTTTCGTCCTGCCGTCAGCCTTCACACAACGCACAGGGATGGACCACTGGGAAGTACTGATCAGGGCCAGGGCCATCGAACATCAGGCTTATTTCATCGCCTCCAACCAGACAGGCGAGCAC
>CAWUNT010000130.1:0-6114 GCA_963923405.1 uncultured bacterium
TGGCTCGACGCGATCAAGTTGATGGACGCGATTCCGCGGTCGTATCGCAACTCGCTGCCGATCGGGTTTGAGCGCATCTTCTTCCCTCGCGAGCACGAGAACCTCGTTTTTGATTACGCCACGCGCCTGCGCGTCGACCCGGATTTCATTTTCGCGTTGATCCGGCAGGAAAGCGTATTCAATCCGCGCGCCCAGTCACCAGTCGGTGCCTCCGGGCTGATGCAGTTGATGCCGGCCACGGCGCGGCTTGAGCTGTCAAAACTCGCGAGTGGCTACATCGGCACCGAGAAACGGCGCAAGTTCACGCGCGCGATTGACGAGAAGGCGGGCCTTTCCGATCCTGAACTGAACGTCGCGCTTGGCGTGCATCATGTTTTCCGTCTTTTTCAGACGTTCAAGAATCCCATTTTGATGCTTTCCGCGTACAACGCGAGTCCCGCGGCCGCGGAGAAGTGGTCTCGCGAGATCTCGTTCGACGACCCGCTGATCGCCGTAGAGCGCATCCCCTACCAGGAAACACGCAGTTACGTGAAATTGATCATGCGCAATTATTTCTACTATAAACGCTGGTACGTCGGCCCGGCTCCGCTCATGCCGCACATCGATTACCTGCTCGACAAAATCTGATCATCAGGACCTGGGATCGAGGATGTCAGGCGAGCAACTGGGCCCCGGGTTGCTTGTCTGGATGCGCTGCCTTGCACTCGGGCAATTCCATGCATCGTTGTCCGATGGCTTCCAGCAGGGGCCATTGCCCGACATCTACGTTGAACCGGCGCGCGTTGTATATTTGCGGTACGAGGCACAGGTCGGCCATTGTCACGTGGTCACCGAAACTGAATCTCCCGGGACGTCCATGTTCAAGCAACTTCTCGTATCCGGCAAGTCCCGCGGTGATCCAGTGGCGGGCCCACTTTTGCTGCTCGTCCTTGTCGGCGCTGTGCAGGCGCATCACGGAAAGATTCTGGACCGGTTGCGTATTGCAGGCGATCTGGAACATCAACTGGCGCACTTGCATCCGGTCCAGCGGGTCTTTTGGCAGCAGGGGCGGGGTCGGGTGAGTCTCCTCAAGCCACTCAAGGATCGCCAGGGATTCGCCAAAGCAGCGCCCGTTGATCTCAACCGCCGGTACGAATCCGGCCGGATTGACCTTCAGGTAATCCGGGGATTTCTGCGCGTCTGCCAGCAGATTCACGGGAACATCGTGCCACGTCACGCCCTTGAGTTTGAGGCCCCAGCGCACCCGCCACGAACTTGACGAACGCCAGTAGTGGTAGAGCGTGAGGTCTTTCCGGGTTTCCTGTTTCATGTGATGCTCCCGCAAATCATCTCAATCATCGAGGAGGACCGTCACCGGTTGGCCGATTTCCGATCCTGTTGTTGTATTCATTGATCGCCAGGCCATGACTTCAACGCCGGAGGCGACGGCTTCCCTGAGCCCCCTGGCGTAGGCCGGGTCAATTTCCCGTGCCGCGCGGAACGCGCTCCCGTCCGGGCGGTTGACCAGGAAGAACATGACACTGCGGACGCCGGTTTGCGCAAGGTCGGACAATTCCCGCAGATGTTTCAGTCCACGTTCCGTGACGGCGTCGGGGAACGCGACCGCGTCACCGATCCTGAGAGTGGTGTTCTTGATCTCGATGACGCACAGGTCCTTTCCGCTGCCGTCGCGGTCAAGCAGGATATCGCAGCGTGAATGACGGCTGATGGGCGCCTCGCGCCTCAGGTGCGCGTATCCATCCAGTGCCTCAATCCTGCCGTCGGCGATGGCCTCCGCGACAATCGCGTTTGGTCGCGACGTGTTGACGCCCACAAGGCCACCGCCCGGCAGCTCGGTCAATTCCCACGTGAACTGGAGTTTTCTCTTCGGATCGGGATTCCACGACAACCACACGAGGCTGCCTGGCTCCGCGCATGTCTTCATCGTACCCGTGTTCGCGCAATGCGCCACAACGACAGGCGGAGTCCCGTCGAGAGCCGCCACGGGGCCGCCCGGGTGGCTGTCGATCAGCTCCACGTCGGCGAAGAATCTCTTGTAACGGCGCAGCAGCCTGCCCTTAACCAAGGGACTTGAAAAACCTGGCATCTTCTTTTTCCAGCTCCAGCAACTTCATGACCGGCAGCAGTTTGAATCCATATTTACCGAGTTTTGCCTGATAAACCTGATGGCGCTCACGGAGTTGGCGCATCGTGTGTTCATAGGCAAGTTTCACGATCCGCGTCCTGATCGTGTAACGCATGGGCGATCCCGACATGAGCTCCGCGCATTCCTCGTCAGGTTGGAACACGATGAAGTCGACGTCCGGATATCGTTCCGTCAGGTGCATCAGCGTCACGTTGAATCGCGTCGACACCAATGCCTTGATCGCCTGGATGGTCGAGTAGATTCCTCCCAGTTTGTCCACGGATCCTGGTACCAGTGTGCCGTAGGGCTTCAGCGGGTCGATCACGAATACCAGTTTGCACCCGCGTTCAATCAATAGTTCGACGTTGCATGACTTTGTGATCTGGCCGTCCACAAACCAGCGCCCCTTGATCTGGGTAGGCATGAAAAAAGGAGGTAACGCGCATGAGGCGCGCAGCGCGTCTGATACCGCGATGTCGTCCCAGGGTGGCTTGCCGAACACCACATGCTCGAACGAGTCCTGGTCGGTCGCGCCAATGTAGAGTTCAACCCCGCGCGACTGGTCGCGGAAGGTGTCCTTGAAGTTGAATTTCTCGATCGCGGCCTTGAAATATTTCTTGAGCGCCTCGCCCTTGAAAAAGCCCGTGGGGAAGGCACGAAGGATTTTGTTAACCCATTTTTGCGGGTCAAGACCTGACCACGACAGGGACTCAATGCCGATCCGTTTCGCGATGTCGACTCCCGCGACATCGAAGAGGATGCTACTGCTCAGCGGTGGCAAGGTCTGCGATTTGCCGTGCAGTGCCTTGATCACTTCTGTCGTTGGCACGCCGCCCGCGGTCATCGCCGCCATGATGGATCCGCTGCTGACACCCGAATAAACCACGGCCTGGTCCAGCCCGCGTCCGTCGTCCTTTTCGAGTGAACGCTCAAGCGCGTGCAGGCAGCCCAACTGGAAGAGGAATCCTTCAAGTCCTCCACCGCTGAACGCGATGCCACTTCGCGGTGTGACTTCCTCGCCGCGCGCGTGTCCGATCTCTGTCCGTTGCGATTCAATGACGCGAAAAATCCAGCGCAACAACTGCGCTGTCCCCGGCGGATCGACGATGACGTCCCTGACATGGACGCGCCCAAGCTCAAGGCTTCGCGCGACGTCGCTCTTCTTGTCTCCCCGCAGGATCGCCACCACGCGACTCATCGGGAACAGGAAGTCAGGGCCCCACAGCTCGGCGAAGGTCGCGACATCCTCGCGAATCTTGCGGATCGCCGCGCGCGCCTCGATGGTCGGTTCCTTGCCTGCCGGGCGTTCGTCGTAGATCAGCAAATCAACGGGGAAATGACGCAAGTGCGGCGTCACGGCATCAAGGTCCGACAGCAGCGTCACCTCAAGCAATCGACCTTGCAACAGAGGGTGGTCGATCTCCCACGTCGGCGCCCGCGCGAAAGCCGACTCGAGCGGAGTCGCCCTCAGGCGGACGAGGGCGTGCTTCACCGCCTCGACTTGTGCCGCCGTCCCTACATACAGCAAGAAGTACTTCATCAAGGACGCGCTTCCCCTTTGTCCGGTTGCGCGGGACTGCCGTTTCTCGCGAGGTTCGCGCGGAATTCGCGCAGGCGTCCAACAAGTGTCGCGGCCGGGGTGTAGCCCATGACCGGATCTTTTGATTTGAGGTCGCCGTCCGGCGGGACCATGGTCAGGGTTGGCAGGCTCTGGAGTTCATACTTGTCCTGCAGGGCGTCATTGGCGTCGCTTCCCTCGGTCAAATCCAGTTTAAGCAAGATCCAGCCCGACTTCAGTTCCGCGATCACCGCGGGATCCTGAAAAGTCGTTACGTCCATCTTCTTGCACGCGTCGCACCACTCCGCCCATGCGTCGACGAGGATGGGCTTTCCCCCTGACTTCGCGTCCGCGTACGCGCGTGCCTCATCTTTCAGCCAATCCAGTTGCCCGTGCGTCTCGCCACTGGCGGACACCGCGGCCGGCCCGCTCAGGTAAAGCTGGCTGGTCGAGAAGATCCCGATCGCGAGGACAATCGCCGGGGCCAGGCTGAGCGCCTTGCTGTTGTGAAGGAAAGGCACTGCCAACCACACCACAAGCATCGCGATTCCCACCGGCGCGAAGATGCCCGTGAGCAACGCGAAGTGCGGTTTGACTTGTTGCAGCAACCCGTAAGCTGGCACGCGCAAGTAATACAGGGACAGGGCGAACATGATAGACGCGAACAACAATTTGGTCCCGACCTGGACGCGCGGATTGACCTTGATCTTGCTGACTTTCGCGGCGGCGCCGCCCAGGAACACGTACGGCAATGAGAACCCGAGGCTGTAGGTCGCGATCAGCGCGACAGACTCGATGAAGGAGGAGGACTTGGCCGTGTAAGCCAGCAACGCGGCGAGGATCGGTCCGGTGCACGGTGACGCGACCAGTCCCGCTCCCGCGCCCATCAGGAACATGTTCAGGATTGACGGTTTGCCGGATCCGAACTTCATCCCGAGGTTTTGCAGCGAGGAGAAGTTGCCATAGCCCAGCATCGTGACACCGAGGGCTGCCATCACGGCCGCGAAGAACAGGTTGAACTGCGCGTTGGCAAGGATGCTGCCGAACAAGCCACCACTGAGTCCGGCAGCCACTCCGGCGATCGTGTATGTGACCAGGATGCCCGCAGCGTAAAGGCTGGAGTTGCGCAAGCCATGGCCGTCCCGTCCGCTCAGGACGCGAACCGTGATCGGGATCATCGGCGCCACGCACGGGGTCAGGTTGGTCAGGAGTCCACCGATGAAGACGATCGCCAGCAGTGCCCATAGCGACAGGGTGCCGGACTGAAGTTTCCTGGCGAGTCCCGACTCAAAGTCAACAGGTTCAGCGCCGGTACCGGGTTCGATGTGGGCGGCCTCGGAAATCGCCGGTGGTACGGCTGGTACGTCGGCCAAGGCAAGGGTCAGTTTCTCGGTGTAGGGGAACAGGCAGACGCCTTCCGCGCATGCGGTGTACGTAACGGACATCGGGAATTTACCCGCGAGGGTCGCCAGTGGGCCCTGGAAACGGACATTGAATTCACCGCCGTCAATCAGGCGAGCTGGCTGGCCCGTAACAGGATCTGGCTTGACGGCTCCCGCCGGGGCGGATTTGGAGACTTCACTGAATCCGAATGGAGGCGTGAACTTGATCCTATCCTCATATAGGGCGAAACCGCGGTCCGTCGTCAGGCGTACGACGATATCCACGGTTTCATGGTCGAACGGATTGGCGCCAGCCGCCGTCCAGTGAACGACTTCGGCGGGGGCCACGGTGAGGGCGCCTGGCTGGTTCGCCGCCAGGAGCATGAGGCTAAAGATCGCGGTTACCAACGACTTCATGCGGTCCAATCCCCAAAGAAAATAGCAAGTTGGAGTGACCCTAGCAGATTCAGGGAACCGTCGTCACGAAGTAATGAAGTCTCTTGACGGGCGAGCGGGTTTGGCTTAAATACCCGGTTCCATTATTGAACGTACCCGGAAGTGGACCCATGAGTGACATGAACAAGAACGAAGTGAAGTGCCGCCTGAAGAAGGGCGATGAAGTTGTAGTCCTTTCAGGACGTTGCGCCGGCCAGAAGGGCAAGATCGACCGCATCGACCGCAAGCATGACGCGGTTTATGTCTCTGGCGTCAACCTCGTGAAGCGCCACGTCAAGCCTTCGGTCGCTGACCAGGAAGGCGGAATTGTCGACAAGGTAGCGCCGCTGCACATCAGCAAGGTTGCTCTCCTCGACCCGAAGACCAAGAAGCCGACCCGCGTTGGTTTCAAGGTGGAAGGCGGCAAGAAAGTCCGCTTCGCCAAGGGCTCGGGCACGATCCTCGCGTAATTCGCGAACCTCACCGTTTAGAACCTGTCGGACCCCGACAGAAGTCAAAGCCAGTGTTCCTGAAAAGGGCCGCTGGCTTTTTCTTTGGCTGCTCTCCTGAAATACTGTCTCTTATACACATCTCCGAGCCCACGAGACGCTACG
>CAWUNT010000131.1:0-6101 GCA_963923405.1 uncultured bacterium
TCGGCATCAACACGGCGATCTACTCGCGGACTGGCAGTTACAACGGAATCGGTTTCGCGGTCCCGGCGAATCTTGCCCGTCGCGTCGGCGAACAGCTGATCAACGAAGGCCGCGTCCCGCGTGGATACATGGGTGTTGCCTTGCAGCCGATCGACCCGGAACTTCACAAAAGCCTGGGGCTGGCGAGGGACGTAACCGGAAGCCTTGTGGCCCGCGTTGTCAAAGGCGGCCCGGGAGACAAGGGTGGTCTTGAGGCAGGTGACGTGATCACGGCAGTGAACGGAAAACCCGTAAAAGCGGACTCGGATGTCGTCAACGCGGTCGGTCTGATGAAGCCAGGTTCTCGCGCCGACATGTCTATACTGCGTCAAGGCAAGAAGAGAAACGTGTCGATTGTCATCGAAGCGTGGCCGGAAGACCTCGACGAACAGGGCAGTGTTGGTGGTGGCAGTGAAAGCCCGGGCAAGCCAGGCAAAGCGACTCCGTTCGGGATGTCCGTGTCAAAAGTGTCTCCCGCGTTACGAGAGAGGTTCCGGTTTGAAAGCGACAACGGAGTTGTCGTGACGGACGTAAAGCCTGACTCGCCGGCGGCACGCGCCGGACTGCAACCGGGTGACGTGATCCTGCAGGCCAACAACAAACCGGTCAAGGATCCCGACACCTTCGCGCAGATCGCGAAAGAGCCATCCGCGCGGATGCTGCTCAGGATCGAGCGCGGCGGTCAGTACTTTTTTGTACCGTTGCGCAAGTAAGCAAATACGACGCGGATTATTTCGGCTGCTCGTGCTGGACTGCCGCGCCGTCGTCTTCAGCCTTCTTGGCGGCGTCGGCGGCTTTCTTCGCGGCCTCGTCGGCTGCCTTGGCGGCTTCGGCGGCAGCCGCGCGCGCGGCCACTTCAGCCTGCGCGGCCGCTTTACTGGCGGCGTCGGCGGCCTCCAACTGCTGGGATAATTTCTCGACATAGCCTTCGGCCTTGGTGAACTTGCCCTGGCCGCGCTTTGCTGATTCCAGGAACCAGTCGTACGATTCCCTGGTCTTTCCCCAGCGCAGGTAAGCAAGACCCACGTTGAACGCGACGCGTGCCGAGGCATCTTTTCCAGCGATAAAGTGGAAGGCTTCCTCATACTTGGCGACCGCGGATGAGTACTCTCCACTGTGAGCCAGATTCACAGCCATTGTGTTCATCAAGGACGCGAACGTGTCTTTGATATGCTGGCCGGCAGGTCTGTGCATCATTTCTGCCAACGTGTCCGCGACTCTGAGCCCGTGGCGCGCGCGCCTGTTTTCCTGGTCGATCTTCAAGGCCTCGGCGAATCGCTCCTTGGCGTTCGCCGGGTCCGTATTGTTCAACTCAACCTCGCCCATCAAACTGATCCTCTCCACGTTGGAGGGGGAAAGTTTGTCGGCACGGCGCAGGAACTGGAGCGCCTCGTCATAACGCCCCAAAGTATGCAGGCAGCGCCCGAGCTCGCTGATCGCCGGGACACAGCCGCGGTCATGCTCTAGAATCGCTTTGAGCAGTGTGATGGCCTGCTCGATGTGTTCTGCCTCACGCATCTTGCGAGCGGCCAACAGCGCCACAGGCTGGGGGTTCGGACTTTCGGCGACGAGGGCTTTCAATGAGCGCAACCCGCGGTCCGGGTCGGCTTTCACCGTCTCCATGATTTCCCCGATTCGTTCAGTGTTGCGCGCGTACCATGTTGCCTCAACTTTCAAGGCGACAGTCTCGCGCAGCAGCAATGCGTGATTGAACGGTTTTTCGAGGAGGCGCGTGCAGGGGAATTCTTGCAAAAGACGGAAATCAAGTCGCTGGACAAGACCAGACACGACGAGAACCGGGATGCCGAGCAGCCGGTCAACACCACGAATCCGGTTGAACAAGGCCAGGCCGGATAAAATGGGCAACTTCCAGTCCAGTATCAGGAAATCGTATTCACCGCCGAGGCACATCTCCCAGCCGGCCTCGCCGTCGTACGCGGAATCGACTTTGTCCGCGCCATTGTCCAGCAACAGACTGACGACCTGGGTGTTGAGCAACCGGTCATCGTCGATCACAAGGATCCGCTGCGGAAATTCCTTGTCCTTCTTCGGGGCCATGCGGCGTTCGATCCTCTAAACGGCGAATCCGGAGGCAGGTCAACCAAATGGCGCCCCTCCCCGGGCCTCAGCTGTGTCTTCGGGAGGCCTCGAATTGCCTTTAATGGACGGTTAAAATATGCAATCCTTACGGGATGATAGAGCATTCAACCCGCAGCCGGATCGCGATGGTCTCCTGGCACGGCGTCCTGCCGCCGGAAGGCCCGGGAGCGCCCGTTTGGGGGATCGCCACCGGCGCAACCGCGGACGATATCTTGTCCCGATCGGCTCATGCCGTTCAGATACATGGACGCGCAGTCCTGGCGGCGAGCGAAACAAGCAGCAAATCCGAGGGCGATGGAATTTTCACAACGACGCCTGACCAAATGGTCGCGGTCAAAACAGCCGACTGTTTACCCCTGCTTTTTTACGCGAAAACCGGCAATCCCTTCGCGATGGCGGTTCACGCGGGCTGGCGTGGATTCGCTGCCGGTATCATCGAGGAAGGTGTGCGCCAGGCCACCCGCGCGGGCATCGCGGCATCATCGATGCGCGTCACAATAGGACCGGCCATTTGCGCGCATCATTTTGAGATCGGCCCCGAAGTGGTCGACGCGCTCGTCGCTCATTCCGGTGAAAGCGCGGCGATGAACTTCCTGTCGAAGGGGAAAGGAGATCGCTGGCACGCCGACTTGCAAACAGCGGCCGTGATCGACTTGATCGCGCTCGGGTTCAATCCAGCGGATATCGAGGTTGTCCGGATGTGCACTTTCGAGAGCAAATTGCCCAGTTATCGCCGGGATGGCAAAGGTTGCGGGCGACTGGTCAGTTGGGTCCGGTGCGTCGATCAAAGCGCCGACAAAAGAGCCAGAAGCCCCGCGACATAACCCGCCGGCCCGAAACCAGCGATGACACCGGTGACCGCGGGGGCGCACATGGAAACGTGACGTTCCGGTTCGCGAGCGAAGATGTTGGAAAGATGAACCTCCACGCAAGGGACGTCCAACGCGCGAATCCGGTCCGCGAGCGCGAGGGACGTGTGGGTCCACGCCCCGGGATTGATCAGGATGCCGTCCCACTCCGCGTCGAGCGCCTCGAGGAAGATTCCCTCGTGGTTGGACTGGAAAAAATGCAGGTCAATGTCAGGAAAATCCCCGGACGCGGCAAGCCTGCGCCAGGAGGACTCGATCTCATGATTGATATCTTCCAACGTGCGGGTGCCATAGATCCCGGGCTCACGCGTGCCCAGCAAATCCATGTTCACGCCGTTCGCGACGAGAATCCGCAAGACACGTCCGGCTGGCTTCTTTTTCTTCGGATTGGTTTTCTTCGCCACGACGCTCAGCCCCCGAGAGAGGTCAAGATATCCTGATAGAACTTGATCTGGGCCTCGATTACCTCGAGAGTCTCGACCCTGTCCGCCACAGCCAGGTCCACATCGCCGTCGAGGTCTCTTTGCTTGCGGTCTTGCTCCTGCAATTCGGCGACTTTCCGGCGCAATAATTCATTGTGCGGCGCCATGCGCAGGAGCCGGCGGTAAATCGCGAGGGCTTTGCTGTAATGGCCCTGACGCGAGTAGATGTCCGCCAGAGTGGTCGAATCCAGTTCAATCCCCGGACCGGGAATTCCGCGAGGTCCCGCAGGGGCCGCCGACTTGATGGCGCGCGGATCGTCGGGACTGAAAATGTCCTTGAGAGGCACCGCGTGAAATCCAGCTACGGCATCCTCATCCCTGACGTCGAGTTCGTCATCGGGAATGACCTTGATGGCCGCGGAGTGGGCTTCCTTGATGGAATCGTCGAGTGAGTCCCTCGACGCGCGCCCGGCCCCACCCTGGGTAACCACGTCCAGCGCCCCGGGCTGCAGCTCAACTCCAGCGTCCACGAGGTCCTTGAGGAGCCTCTGCCTGGCCGCGACAAATCCCTGCAACTCCATGATCTCGCCGTAACGACGGATCTCACCGTCCAGAAGGCGATTGATCTTCAGGTGTTCATGAACCGCGCGCGCGGACGGCTCATCTTGAAGCAGGACATGGATTTTGAACAGAAGTTTCTGAGCGAGGATGTTGTCCCGGAGGGATGACGTCGAGTCATCGAGCGCGCGACGAGCCTCCGTGATCATGCCTTTCGAGAAAAGCTCCCGCGCCAGCACAACCCGCGCGACCGTGAATGTCGGGTGCCGGTCAACGCCTTGCAACAGCACCTCGATCGCCTCGTTATGGTGGCCGTGCGCGCGCAGGATGTCCGCGACGGGCAAAAAGGCCCGTCCGTCTGGATCTGTCTCAAAGCGTTTCGCGACCTCACGCTCGGTACGGCTGAGTTCGAGGCTGGCCAGAAGTTTTACCAGGACGGGCTGCATGGCGCTAAAAGGCTTTCCCGACATTTCTGAGGTTATATTTGATCAAAATACCGCAGCCAGCAATTCAACGCCAGCCGGGATTGCGCCCCGGTCCGGCAATCGATCGCGTCATTCCGGCTTGGTCAACGTGACCTTGATCTGTTCGGACCTCGCGGCGCCCGACTGCAGTTCCAGCGTGTATTCCGAAGTGACGTCGGCACTGCACTTCCCATCCACAATGACCGAGGCCAGTCCGCACGCGTCTGAACACCACTCGGATTCAGGCGTGACAATCGTGTAAGTGGAGTTATTTCCAACAAAGAGATGGAACCCGATGGCAGCTCTCTCCACATTCACTTTGGTACCGTCGACCAATGTGCTGTCCGCGGTAATCAGCCAACTCGCATTCATCCGGTAGGATTCATTGGCAAGGCACTGGTACGTGACGCTTGAGTTTGATCCCGTCGTTATCTTGAAATCAGACGCGGCAAGCGTTGTGTTCGAGCAACTCAACCGGCAGTAACCCTGGTTCTGGTCCTCCGGCGCGGCGCAGCCAGCAAAGGCCATCAAGGCAAAACTCATAATGGTGATTGCGCGCATATTCCGCCTCATCTCAACGCGTTTGTTTACAGGGCGTTGTTCGCCGAATTGTTGGCCGGGGTCTCCCCGGATTTCGTACTGCCCGATTCGTCAATCTCATCGATGGCTTCATTCAACGCGTCACCAGACGCCTGATTTCCGGAACCGGAATTTGTCCCGTTGTTGCCCGCGGAATTGTTGGCAGCGTTGGCGGGAGCAAGGTTTGCCATCTCACCGGCTCCGGTCGCTGGATCTTCGATGTCTTCCGCCCGGAATTCGGAAGTGGCGCCCGAAGTATCAAGCTTGTCGGGGCTCGCGCTGCTTGCTGTCCCGGCGTCCTCGTCAAAAGTCGCGTTGCCGTTGTCACCAGTCGATTGCGCGACATTCATGATCGTCGGCGTGACCATCACCAGAAGTTCACGGTTGCTTTGCTTCTTGTCGCTGCTGCGGAAAAGCGCGCCAATAATCGGGATGCGGGAAAGGACCGGAATCCCCTCCCAGCCAGTCGACCGTTCGCGGGTATTCAGACCGCCGATGACCGCGGTCTCACCACTACGGCGGAGCAAAACGGTATTGATTGAGCGGGTCACACGTCCGAGGGCATTTGGAGCGGCGCTGGATGAAGCCGTCGGAGACGAACTTGAAATGTTCATCGTCATGCGTACAGCGCCATCAGCAGTCACGGTCGGGGTTACGGCGACTGTGAGGTTGTAATCAACCGACAGGACCTGCGGAGCCGTTCCAGGCGCCGACGATCCAAGGACAAAAATATCCGACTGGCCACCGGTGATGTTGGCGGACTGGTTGTTCTGCACGATGACAGAATTGGTCTGCAACGTTTCAGACAGTTTTTCGCTCTCCGTCATGCGCAAGTGCAGGTCAAGGTTGAACGAATTGTTGATGCTGCCAAATACAAAATTCATCGAGCCAATCCCGCTGCCGGTTCCACCGGCCTGAACGGCGAAATCCGAGCGCATGAAGTTCGGGAAAGGCAGGCTGCCGAACCCGAGGCCGCGACTCTGGTCGAAAAAGAACGGGGCACCCCAACTGATGCCGAACGTCTTGTTCATGTTTTTCACGACTTCGACGACACGCGACTCGATCTTTAC
>CAWUNT010000132.1:0-6073 GCA_963923405.1 uncultured bacterium
ACTCAATCCGAGGCGCTGACGATGGTCGCGGCGCAGGTCATGGGCAACGACGTCGCCGTGGGCATCGCTGGATCAAACGGTCATTTCGAGTTGAACGTTTTCAAACCGGTGATGATCCACAATGTCCTTGAATCGTGCAAACTGCTCACGGACGCGTTGCATAGCTTCAATGACAATTGCGCGGTTGGCATCGAGCCAAACAAGAAGGTCATCGAGAGGCACCTCAACAATTCGCTGATGCTCGTCACAGCGCTGAACCAGGTGATCGGGTATGACAACGCGGCAAAGGTCGCCAAGAAGGCCCATCACGAAGGGACAACCCTGCGCGAGGCGGCGTTGGCCCTGGGGGTCATATCTGGCGAGGAATTTGACAAGCACGTGCGCCCGGAAAAGATGGTACGGCCTTGATCAGCCGAGGAGCCGGCGCGTCATCCGTTTGAGTTCCGGATATCCCGCGTGTCCGAAGGCGACGCCTCCGAGAAACCTGGCTTCGCCGGTTCCCTTGCCGAGACGCACCGCGCGACTCATGGAGTTTTCGTTGCCCCCCGTATCGGCGATGAGCTGGCACAATTCCAGCCAGAGTGTTTCGCGTCGCGCGGGATTCTGCGCTTCATCGTGTCGCCAATCGGGCCACAATTCGCAGGCGAGGTCGTAGGCTTCGTCGAACAGGTCGCGCAGGTGATTCCTGAACGTCGTGACCATCAAGTCATTTCGCGACAATTTCAACGCCCCTGCCAACGTGTTGGCCGCGGTGTTGAACAGCCATTTCCGGCGCGCGCGTTCGCGGATGTTTTCATCCCAGGTGAAAACCGGAGGCAAGCCGGTCGGACCGCTTTCGTCCAGCGCTCCGTAAAAGCACGTTCCCGACCGGTCGCTGCGAACGAAGTACCCGGGATCGCGTTCGGTTACGCCAGCCGTGATGATCCCGAGATAAAATTTGATATCCGGTCGTTTCGTCCGCCAGCTGTCCAATGTCCCTTCAATCAGTCCGTTGCAGCATGTGATGACGTTTCTCGTGTCCGCCCGGGGGAGGTCGTGCAGCAGTCCCTGCCAGACGGAGTCCAGATGATGGGCCCGCGTCGTTACGAAGATGGTGCTCGCTGACCGTAATGCCCCCGCGTCAACCCGTGCCTTGTGCGTACGGGCGATTCCCGCGGACTCCATCGTCCAGTCCCGCGATCTTGGCGTCGAATCCCGGTCGACAAAGCCGACAGGGTGGCCTTGCTCGAGGATCTCAGAGGCCAGCCATGATCCAACGGCGCCTGTTCCGACGATGACGATGTCCGGTGACTTTCCCATACCGTCAAGATCATGCGGCATGTTCCGGGTTTTTGTCATTCCCTCAATTTGTTGCGTGCTGAACTGGCGTGAGCAGGCAATTTTTTCCTAACGTGTCGCCCGGTTGGTGACGATGCCTCCCCGGTGGAGGTCCCTTCCGGATGGGCAAAGCCTCGAACAGCGTCATCGCGGCCAGCAAGCACTTTGCCGAGGCCATCGTCATTTCCGACGACCAGGACTGGATCTGGAATTTCGCCCGGCAGGCCCTTCACCGCTGCGGGCTGACTCCGTTGCGCCTGCCATCATCCGTGTCGTTGCGCGACAGCCGGTCCCGTCTCGACAACGGTCGCCCGATTGTCATCGACTGGGCCTGTCGGGCCCGTCCCGCTCCGGCATTGATCGAAGAATTGAGGGAGCATTACGGTAACGGCGCGATGACGGACCGGATCATCGTTCTCGCGACGGATGTTCTCCGGGAGGACGCGCTTTATTTCGGCGAACTCGGAATCACGCGCCTTTTGGTACTTCGCAACCGCGATGTCGAGCTCGCGCGCGCCAACCGGGATTTCCTCGCCCACTGGCAATCGGCCGCGACGGGGATCACCCATTCGGCTTTCGCGGGCTCGCGTACGGATGCCCAGTGGCGCTCGCTGCTGCGCCACATTGACACCGCCATGGAACATTATTGGGAGAAAAGGGAAGGTCGTGTTGAGGATTCAAACGGGGCCTCGGTCTCCGTTGATTTCGCGATTGCCTCGAGCGTTGCCGCGGAACGCGCCCTCGGGGACAAGGCGTGGGCCGCGCTGATCGAGCGCGCGCGTGGGTTTCTGGGGCGTGGCGGTGGCGCCGCGATCGATGCCGGCGCGCGAGACCTGGACCTTGAGGCCAGCCTCCTTGTTCTTCTTGACCGGCCTTCTGACGCTCTCCAGCGATGGCTTCGCGCATGTGAGTTGAACCCGAACTTTCATCGCGCGCACATCAACCTGAGTCGCTGCCTGCGCAACCTGGGTCGCCACGAGGAAGCCTTGGCGATCGTCCGCCACCGGCACGAACAGAACCGCAAGAGTATCGGGCTCCTGGTTGAGATGGGTGATATCCACCTTGCCGCGAATGAAATCGACAAGGCCAGCCACCACTACCAGTTGGCGCTGGACCGGGACGCTGCGTCAGAGGCCGCGTTGAACGGAATGGCCCAGGTGAAGTTCGCGCGCGGCGAACTCAAGGAGTGTCGTCAGCTACTCGCACGTTCGGGATCTTCCGCGAAGGCCGCCGCCCGTCTGAACGCGATGGGAATTGAACTGGTTCGCGCCGGCAAGTTCGCCGAGGCGCTTGAGTTGTACACGCGGGCGCAGTTTGTCCTTCCGCAGCAAGAAAAAGGCCCCATGTTGTTTTACAACATGGGGCTCTGCTACTTGCGGTGGGGGAGGAGTGAGATCGCCCGTGACTTCATCAAGCTGGCCTTGATCAAGGATCCAGCCTACCCGAAGGCGAAGTCCCTGTTGGCCCGTATTGAGTCGGGCGAACTGGCTTAGCCGATCTTGTCCTCTTCCCAGTTGTAGAAGCGCGGCAGCGACTTCGCCTGGCGGACCAGGTATGACTGCTGGTTGCGCAGGTACTGCACGATGTTCTGGTTGGCCGGATCCGTTTTCAATTTGTCGATCTCGGTCTGGATGTCGTTGATCTTCTCGACGTCATCGTTCTTCTGGTAGATCTGGTCCAGGATCTCGTTGAAAACTTGCTTTTCACGTTCGTTGAGGCCGGACGTGTTGGCATAGCGGTGGTACTTGTTGACCATCATCGGATCGGTGTCGACGGTGACAGAACCGTCAACTTTTCTTTCCGTGACGACGCCCGACTGGGTATAGATTCCTGCTTTTGGTACGAGATCACCGATCTGAGCCATGACAAAACCTCCCCTGAAGTCTTTTGTTGATCATCCGTTGCTTCTGCGTTGTTTATTTTTCGTCTTTCAACAGCCCAAGTTCTGTCGTGTAGGTCGTGGGCTTGATGTTGAACATGTTCATCATGTGCGCCATTTCGGACTCGACGTAACGAGCCATCTGCCACTGGCGCGGATCCGCGCGCAATTCTTCCAGTTTCTTGCGCATTTCCCCGACCCGTTCTTTCGGGTCCTCGATATCCTTCACCCGGTCCATCAGGGCCATGAGGTCCTGACGCTGCTCGGGGCTCATGCCGTTGATATAGCCGTGCCGGCTGTTGGCTTTTGACACGGCAGGGTCGGCGCTCAACTTGAACGAGTCGAGGTTCTTGTCCTGTTCCGTGATCACGGCCGTCTGGCCGCGCGGCAGGAACACGGTATCTCCGACCCGCATGCTCATGGATTCCGGACCCCCTCTATTTCAACTGTACCGGACCCGGAGCGTGACTGCAACTCACTGAAATCATGCAACTTTTGCCGGGTTTCGCCGCGCGCGCAGGGCAAAAATTGCCCATCGGGAAAAGTCGGATTCCCTTAATCTTTTTTGGATTTCTTCCGATTCTTCCAATATGGCCCGGAAAAAAAAGGAGGCGGGCACAAATGAAGAACGTATTTGAACTCAACGTTTACAGGAAGCGTCGACGAAGAGATTTGTGGCTCCGGCACGGTCAACGCATTGAGCGGTTCGTCCGCCATTTCGTTTCCAACCACCTTGTGACTGACATCCACGACCTGATCGACGAGTACCAGCACATGCAGCGTGAGGATGAACAGGACGTCTGGGGCTACGAGGAATTCCGCACCGGGATGCTCGAGGCCATCATGGCACGTCAGGGTGACGCGCTGCGGCAACAACTGTCCACCCAGGGCTGGTTTGACCCGGCCCTGATATCGACAGAGGAAGTTGCTGAGTTGTGTTTGACTTCGATTGTGCTGGGGGATTCGGCTTCCGTAGCCAGGAAATACCGTTGATCAGCCTTCAGTTGCGGCTTTGCCAACGATCGCGCCTTCGGCGATTTCGCGAAGGGCGAGGACACTTTCCTTGTTCTTTGCCTTGACCATTGGTTCTGCTCCGTCCATCAGCTGGCGGGTACGGTCAGAAGCGATGATCACGAGCGCGAAGCGGTTGTCGACTTTCTCAAGGCAGTCTTCGATGGAAACGCGAGCCATTCTTTACCCCACAAATAAAGATCCAGTTTGGTGTTTAGGGGACACCCCTCAATAAGTCAACCGCTTTGCTATTGATCCTGACCGGCTGGCGGTGCAGGTTTGAGGCGATGACGAACCGCCCGACCATCGCCATGACCGCCGGAGACCCCTGGTCCATCACGACCGGCGCCTGGGCCAGCCTCATCTTTGGCCCCGAAGCCCCGTTTGGCCACCTGATCCGGATGGCTGCCGCAGGGCAGATCCGGTTTGTGATTTGCGGGTCCGGGTCCTTGATTTCCCGCCAGCTTAACCACCTGGGTTTGCGTTTGCCGGCAGCCGTGGATCTGATTGACGACGGCCTGCCCGTCGGGGAGGGCTTGTATCCTGCGGACCCTGCCACCCGGGGCGCGCACGCCATGGCCGCTCTTGAGGCAGCTGTGCGTCTGTCATCGGGCGCCAAGCCCGGGACTTTCGCCGTGGTAACCGGCCCCGTCGACAAGAAGGCGTGTTCCCTGGCCGGGTTCCCGTATCCTGGCCAGACGGAGTTTTTCGAGGCGGCGTGGGGCCCCGGGGCCCTGATGCTCCTCGCGGGGCCGAGGTTGCGGGTGGGGCTCGCGACGAGGCACTTGCCCCTCAAGGATGTGTCAGCGGCGATCACCCCGGAACTTGTCGCCAGCCAGGCGGTCATCCTGGCCAGGGCATTGCGCGACACCTTCCGGATTGCCAACCCCCGGATCGCCGTCTGTGGCCTGAACCCCCATGCGGGCGACCGTGGCTTGTTCGGCGATGAGGAAGCGACGGCGATCACGCCGGGCATCGAATCCGCCCGGTTCCACCCGGACTGCGCAGGGGCGACGATCTCGGGGCCCCATTCCGGAGACACTGTGTTTTACGAGGCGTGGAGCGGGCAGTATGACGGCGTCCTGGCCATGTACCACGACCAGGGCCTTGCCCCGCTCAAGGCAGTCCATTTTCACGAGGCGGTCAATATTTCGGCCGGGCTGCCGTACTTGCGGGTTTCACCCGATCACGGGCCCGCGTCGGCTCTGTTCTTGACCGGCAAGGCGGACAACGGCAGTTTCGAGGCTGCCATCCGGGTGGCATGTGCCCATCTCGGATTGTCCGGCGGAAACTGAGAGCGACAATTTGAGCGACAGTCCATCGACAAATAGCTTCATCACCATCGAGGGTGCCTGCGAGCATAACCTCAAGGACTTGTCGCTCAAGATTCCGCGGGGAAAGATCACGGTCATCACCGGGGTCAGTGGTTCCGGCAAGAGCTCCCTGGCATTCGACACGGTGCTCGCGGAATCGCAGCGCCGTTTCTTCTACACGCTTTCGCATTATTCGCGGCAATTCCTGGACCTGGGTTCGCGTCCTGCCGTGCGCAAGGTTGGAGGCCTCTCGCCGGCGATCGCCCTCGCCCAGAATGAGACGCAGCCCTCCCGCCGCGCGACGGTCGGCACGTTGACGGACTTGAGTGAACTTTTCGCGGTGATGATGGCGCGATTTGCCTCCCAGAATTGCCCGAAACACGGGTTGCCAACGTCATCGCAAGGTGTCGCGGGAGTTGTCGACCGCATCATCGAGGGTTGGGAAGGCAAGACGGTCGCCATTTGCGTACCGGTCGCGACCTCGAAGAAAGGTATTTTTCGCGCGCAACTGACCGCGTTCGCGGAGAAAGGATACCTTCGCGCCGGGATCGAC
>CAWUNT010000133.1:0-6073 GCA_963923405.1 uncultured bacterium
TTCCTCGACAAAATCGAGATAAGTCTTGTCGCACAGGGCTTTGCGCTGGGCCTCGGCCACCGGGATTTCACCGCGGAAACGGCGCTCAACTTCCTTCAGACGCAGAGGCAACAGGGACTCAAGACGCCGGGCTACCTGCCGGGCATTCATCGCCTCCTGCGCGTAACGCTGGATCGAGCGAATCAATTTTTCGTGGACCATCCTCAAGTCCAAGGGACTTCCCCTCGCGGCAGCAACTCGCGCAAAAATTCAGCGGACAATCTCGCGGGTATACCGGTCCAGCAGCGCCTTGTCATCATCATCCGCCCGGGACCGGGAAACCTCGTCCAGAATGTCTTCCCGGTAACGCCGGTCGACCTCATATTCGCGTTTGATCTCGACGTCGCCACCAGTGATTGCCTGCCCGTAGTAGTTGTCTCCGTTCACCCGGCGCCGCCGCCCCCGGTCCTGCCCCGAATCGCGCGACCTCTGGGCGGCTTGCTCCGCCTGCCGAAGCAAACGCCCCGCCATGTCCGAATTGCTCTCGGCCGCCCCGAACTTCCCGGAGTTGCCGTTGGAGAGAGTCTGCTCCATGGCCTCAACCGCGGCCTTGAGTCGCCCCTCGGCACCGGGCGCGAACGCGCGGATCTTTCCCTCGAGGCCTTTTGTCCCCTTCAGGTTGCTGTTCTGGCTGGAACGCAATCCCGGCCACTTTCCTTCCATCTCAGACGCGTCTTTTTGCTGGGCGCGATCGAGGCCTCCTGAAATTTCGCCTTGGCGCCTCTGCAATTCACGCAATTCGTTCTCCGCGGAGGCAAGGCCACGTTGGCGCTCCGCCTCGCGACGTTTGCGAACCTCGTCCTCTTTCGCCTCAAGTTCCTCGATCCAGGAACGGTATTTCGCGACGGACCGGGCGATGCGCGCGAGGGCATCCTTGCCGCGCGATTCACGGGTCGATTCTTTCTGATCGTCGATGGTCAATTGCTGGATTTCGCGCACGGCACGGTGAAATGGTTTCTGGTCCCGCACCCCTGGCCACTGCGGCGGCGCCATGTCCTTTCCGAGGCGCTCGACGCGGGCAGCCCAGAATTTGTGCCGTTCATCAAGAAACTGCGACAGTCGCGGCAGGATGCGCGCCGCGGATGCCTCCCTGCCGGGCCCGGGGACCTGCAACACACGCGAAAGCGTCCGCATCGCGACGAAAAAATCCCGGTCACGCTCGCGCTGGTCAATCGACTCGTGCTGGAACAGGAATTCCCCGAGTTCTGCCGACAGATCCAGCAGGTGCGCGCCCTCTCCATCATTCGTACCCGTATTCACCTTGGATTGGAACGATGCCAGGTCGGACCGGTCCAGCGCGTCAAAGTAGGGCGACTCGGCAGACTGCTGCATCGCAAGGCCCATCAAACGCTGCAGTTCCTGCTTTGTTTCCTTGTCCATGTCACCCTTGGACCGGGACGCCGAAACCTTGCCGGCCTGCGCGGCGTCATCAAGGCTGGATTTGAGTTGCTTCAGCGTATCCAGCGTGCGGCGGTAACGACCGTAGGAACTGAGCACCTGGACCCGCAGCGGCTCGCTGGCGCCCGTCAGGGGCTTCGGCACGGCGCGGTCGGTTGCCACCGCGACCAGGGTTACTTCCGCCTGGTCCGAATCGATGTACGGTTCCAGCGTGACACTGTAGTCGGTGTCAATCGACCTGCGATCGTCAGAGAGAACGTTCAAGACATTCTCTACCGATTCCTGTTTGCCACTGCGGATCAACAACTTGACCGTCGCGACCGGAGCCTCTGCCTGGACCCCGATCCGCAAAGGCAAGGGCTTGTCGTCAAACCACGCGTCCTCGAATGGCGCGCTGGAATCGCCACGCGATCCTCCCGCGGGATACGTCGGCGATGACAACGAAACTTTTGGCACGGGCAGTGTGAGGACCTTGATCCGAGCGAGACGCACCGATCGTCCCTCGTTGTTGAGGTAAACCGATGTCGAGCGCGACACGGTCAAGGTGATGCTGGACGCCGAACCATCACTGTTTCCGGTCATCACAAAATTCTGGGCGGTATCCCGCAACTCGATCACGGGGCTGCCCGCCTCACGCACGGCGATCTCGACCAGGTTTCCTTCAAGCAACTCGATTTCGGGAGTCCGGTAACGATAGATCGAAACAACGCGAGGCGCGGCCGACGCGTCCGGATTCTCGGGGTCACCCTTGAGGATCGTGATCTCGGCGCGCGGGCGCCACACGGAAAGTCCACTTCGCAACTGGGCAAAACCTCGCGCGGGGCTGGGCGGATCCATGGCCAGCAACACCGCAGCGAACACGCAAGGGAGTATCAATCGCGCGCGGCGATGGCGCATGATCGCGTCAATGTCGGCACTCAACCGCCTGCGCAAAATCACATCGGCCGGATCCTGGGACTGCACCGCGGGTACCAGCATCTCGCGCAAAAGTCGCCACCGCGCCGCAATGTCACGATTTTCGTCGGCCAGTTGGCGCGCGCGAAACTCCGCCAGATATCTCACCAACGTGAAAAGGGACGCCACCACAACGGCACGCGTCAGGTTGCCCCATTCCTGTCCCGGAAACCAGGTGGTCCCGAGCGCGAACACCACCAGAACGACTGTCGTCGCCTCGTAAAGGGACATGACCAGGCGCGCCCGTGATTTCACGCCCTCGAATTTCAAGGCTTCGTCGCGAACGGGCTGGGGCTTGCGAAACCGGATCCGGAAGTTCATTTCCGCAGCCACCCGGAGATGACGTGAACCGGAAGGCTACCCGTCCCTACCGGTGAACCAACGACCTCACATTCGTCGACCCGGCCAGCGCGTGACTCCAGTTCACCACGCCACAAATCCGCGACTGCCGGATTGGAAGAGATGATGAGGCAACGAATGGAGAACCCCGACAATTTCGCGAGCTGGTCGGGGATCAAAGCGACGGACTCGACAAGTTCGTGGGCAGCCGCCGGGGCCATGGACGCCGCTACTTGAGGTTTCAGGATTCGTTTCGCCGACAGGACTTTGGCCGGCAACTCCACATCGGGAGCGACCTCGGCCAGAAACCGCGTGGCGCCTTGTCGCAAGCGCGATACCGAGGTCGCCGCCGGATGCGGGGGATCCACGAGGATCAGACCGGACACCAGTTTCGGGTAAGTCAGGGCAAGGCGCAGAGCCAGGACGGCTGACAGCCCGTTCACGAGCAACACCGGCGCGTGGCCGGATTCCTGGTGCTTGACGAGGGCGACAACCTGCAACAAGTCGCGCTGGAATGTCCGGATTGATCCAGCGCTGATGGCTCCGGGCCGTCCACGGCCGTGACCGCGCATGTCGAATCCGAATGAGGAATTGCCATTCAACGCCAGCAACTCAATCGCGCCGCGGTAAATGGCTGCCGATTCTCCGATGTCGTGCAGGCATATGATCGGAGCCTGGGCGGCCTCATCGCACTTCCACCCCGAAATCTGCAAGGCCGTCCCGGAATGGTCAACCGGACAGGTCTGCGAGAAGATGGAAATGTGAGACGAGGGGATCATGTCCGGAATATTATCACAGTGCCCGTTAACCGGGCCAACAAACGCGGCTGCAGGCCGGCGCGGAGGAAATGAGCCATGAAAGTCGCAGTGCTGGGAGCTTCGCCGAATCCGCAACGATACTCCAACAAGGCGATCAAGATGCTGACCGCGCACCGGCATGAAGTTGTCCCGGTGAATCCGGCGCAGAAAACCATAGAGAACCTGCCGACCGTCCCTGACTTGAAATCGTTGCCGCCAGGGATCCATACGGTAACCGTTTACGTGGGACCGGAAATCTCCGCGAAAATGACAGACCAGTTCATCGCGGCAAAACCCGCCCGCGTCATATTCAACCCTGGTGCCGAAAACCCGCCGCTCGCCAAAGCCCTGGAGGCTGCTGGCATCCACACGGTAGAGGCCTGCACGCTGGTCCTGTTGAGTACCGGAGCGTTCGAGAAGGCCTGACTCAAGAAATTAATAACCACATGATTTTACAGGAAAAATAAAATATTTAACTTTACTTGCGGACCCCGACGATACAAGATGTGGGATTGCCGCATTGAAACTCGGATCTTTTGCGGGGGCAATCTGATGAACGGGATTCCTGAAAAGAATTTTCGCGCCTTCGTCACTGCGGTTCGGACACCTGACCGGGCCCGGTCGTTGTTTTTCTCGATCGTCCTGCAGACCATGTTGCTTGCCGGAGGATGCGGTAACGCCTCGGGGCAACCCATGAATCTCGCGTCAGGCGGCACACCAGCCGTGAACAAATCAACCACCGACAGCAAGAAATTCGATATCACGCCACCGGAAGCCGCCAAACTCGCGGAAGACAACAAAGCCTTCATCGTCGACGTCCGCGAAAAAGACGAGATCCTCACTGACGGCATGGCCAAGCCTGCCAAATGGCTGTCAATGGAAGAGATCCAGACGCGAGGCAACCGTTACGAGGACGCCATCCGCACCTGGCCAAAAGATACAAAACTGATCTTTTATTGTGTCTCAGGCCGTCGCGCCAAGATTGCCGCCGACCACTTCAAGGAACTCGGTTACTCGACGATGAACATGGGTCGCTTCAAGGACTGGCAAGACGCCGGCCTGCCGGTTCGCGCGAAGCCCTGACGCCCAACGCCGCGTCACGAACGCCCAGCAACTTTCGCAGCGCCGCTCCGGCATCAACCAGGCCGTAACCGTATTTTTGGCTGAATCCCCGGTCATCCCATCCCGCGTCCGGACCACCGGTTTTACGCGCCGTCGCGAGCATCGCCGACTTGACGTCCGCCACGCTCGCGCCAGGGACAAAACCGCTGAGGACAGCCGCCACCGCCGCCACTTGAGGCGCCGCAGCCGACGTCCCCCAGAATGAGTTGGTAAAGTCCGCGTCATCGAGATTCGCGGGATCACTGCCGTTGTTGTAACCTGCCCCGCCAACCCGGTCCGTCGTCACGATACCCGGATTGCCCTTGTCCGATGGGCCGCCATTCGACGGCGCGACCAGTTCCATGCACGGACCGTATCCACTGTCGGCGACCTTGACGCCAGCCCTTGTCACAGAACTCACCGCGACGACTTCATCCAGCGACGAAATGTCAGAACTCCCCGCGCGGCAGTCATTGATGTTCACATTGCTCATCGCGAAAACCACGACCGAGTCACGGGCCACCTCACGAATGGCGTCAACAACGACATCCGTCACCGGGGCATCCAGCCGGTATCCCCAACTGTTCGAGAAAATGCGCGCCCCGCGATCGTGCGCGTAACGGAACGCTGCCGCCTGGTTAACGGCCGAGTTGTCCACCACGACCGGCAAAACCCGGCACCACGGACATCCGCCGGCGACACCGATGCCATTGACACGCGCGCCGATGATGCCTGCCGTCGCGGTCCCGTGCTTGTTCGACGCCCCGTAAAGCAGGTTGTTGCCATTGGTAGAAAAATTCCATCCGGCAACATCATCCACAAGCCCGTTGCCATCATCATCCTTCTTGTTGCCCGGGATCTCTCCCGCGTTTCGCAACCACGATCCTTCGAGATCCGGATGCGACGCCTCAAAACCCAGGTCCAGCACGGCGACCACTGTCTCCCGTGGAATAAGACGCCGTGCCTCGGCAACCTGCCAGGCATCCAGCGTCCCGTTGGACTCCATGTGCCACTGCCGCGACAGCAATGGTTCCTGCCGGGGCGCGACGAATCCGCGAGCCTCGACCTCGTATTCAATGTCAGGATGCGCGAACCGCGCGCTGCCGTCCTCGACCAGCTCATTCGCGGCCTGCAGGGCCTCGATTGGATGTTCAAACCGCGCGACCACCGCGCCACCCAGGAAGGGGCGCGCTAGAAATCCGTCAAACCCGTTCTTCGCCGCGACCAGTTCGCGCAGCCTAGCGCCCCCGACCCCTGGCGCCGCGGCCGCGACCATCACACGCGACATCCGCGCCGGCACCGCGCCCACGGATACATTCACGAATTCCGGATTGCCGCGCAGGATTTCACGGATTGAGTCCCGAAAGCCGATCTCGACTTTCCGTCCGCCCGCGTGGAAGTACGCCGACTCGAGGACCTGCGCCGATGCCTTGTGCGGAAGGAAG
>CAWUNT010000134.1:0-6049 GCA_963923405.1 uncultured bacterium
GTCGGGGGGCATGGCATGTCATCAAGGTTTGCGTTAACGCTGGCATGCGCTTCGGCGCTGCTGTTTGGGGCCGGATGCAAGAAGAAATTCGCGACGACCAAGTCGATCGAGAATTTCGCGGCCGGCAAGCGACTTCGCCTGAATGAATGCGGGCCGGCCCCTGCCTTTGATCCGGCCCTCGTCAAGAACATCCTTTCTGACCGTATTTTCTTTGGCGCCGGCAACAGGGTCGCGGGCTCCAGCCGCGAGCAGGACCTGGCGAGAACCATCACGTGGGTGTCATCATCGGCGCCGCGCGAGGCCTTGTGGATGTTCAAGCTCATGGGCGGCAGGATCCGTGTCCTGTCATCGCAGGAAGTTGATCGCGCGTGCGCCATCAATGGCGCCGGCAACAATAACGACCTGGATCGCCTTGTCCGGAAGTTTGACGCGTTTGATTCCTGCGTTCAGTTGACCAACAGCAACAACACCCAGTTCATCGACATCCTCGTTCCCGACAACGACGTTGTCATCCGCCACTCGATCGTCCGGGGGATCGGATACGCTTTCGCCAACCTGGTCACCAACGCCCATCTGGTCCCTGACGGGCAGGGTGCCGCGGCGGTTGTCTATACGCCGAACCTGCAACAGAACGCGCAATGGCAACTGAAAACCAGTCTCGCCGCCGCGTTCATGAGTGAGCTTGACGCCTCGGGTTTGACTTCGAGGAAGGATTTCGTCGCGCGTTACGGGCGCATTCCGGGCGAGGCTCCGGCCGCGTTCACATCACGGATCGCGAACGACGTTTTCGCGCACTCGTTTGACTCCTGGTTCTGTCGCAACCACGGCACTTTCTCGGTGGCGGCGGCCCAGTCCTTGAAGGACGGGTTGTTGCCCGCGGGGCTGTTCGACCGGTTGCAGAACTCGCGGGCTCTCTTCCGTTACGTGTTTCCGAAGACCGCGACGGCGTTCCGCCTGATGGCCGCCCGCATGTTCCCGTCCGCGCCGGTGGACAGTATCGAGATCGCGTCAGGTGGGCGCGCGGGGGCTTTTCTTGCGGGAAAAAACGCGACCGCGAAATCGGGCAAGGTGGCCAAGAACGGAACTGGCGATGAAGATGGCTCCGGTGATTTCAGCGGTGGTTTCGCGTCGTCCGGGGATTTCGGCGGCGCGGAGCCTGTCCCGCCGCCGGCGGAAGTCGCGCGCATGGCGACGACGAGCATGGCCAACACGGACATGAGCGCGGCGCAGCAAATTGCCAACGCGCTGGCCCGGCCGCCATCGGATCCCTTGTTCAATTTCCGCGCGCCGGCCGCTCCGACCGCGCCGGGGGTTAATCCTGCGACGGGGACCATCGATTGCAACCCGCGCGGCAATGGGGATTCGGCGGACCGTTCCCCGAGCTTGAACACGATGCGCCTGGACCTGGCCCAAGGCATTTTGGGAACAACCCAGGACTTCGCGTCATTCATGCGACCGAGCGCGATCCTCGGCCGGAATTACTTTGGGGGAGCCGCCGATGGAGCGGCTCAGTTCGCGGCGTCCTTGCCAGGGTCCATCGCGGCTTCCGTGGTCGCTCCGGATTACGTGGGTGAGTTGCTCGGCGAGCAGGCGGGTGACATTTACGGTCGCATGAGATCCCAGGGCAATTATGGAGACGGTTTTTCCCAACTCGCCGCGATTCCTGTCGCGATATCTGGTGGTACGTCCGGCCTCGGGGGTGTTGCCTCGATCATCATGAACGGACGGACGCTGGACGGCACGTACTTCAATCCCAGCGACCCGACCCAGGCCGCCGAACTTGGCCATGGTGTCACGACGGGCCTGTTCAATGTGGTGCCGCTCGCCGCAGGGGCGGCCCGCGCGACAGGATTGGCGCGACGTGGCGGGACGCTGGCGCCACAGGAAGTGGCGAATCTCGAGTCCCGCGGCGTGACGATTGTGACGGAGGAACCCGCGATCACCACCATGGCGCGCGCCGTGGAACCGCCGCCCGAGACTTTGGTCCAGTCCGGGAATCCGCCATCTCCACTGACGGCCCGCATACTGGAAGCCATGCCTGAATTACGCGACGCGCACGCCAACATCAAGGATCTGCCTGGAGTTTACGATCGCGCGGTGCAACGCCTGTTGAAGGAAAACCCGGACCTTGCCCAAGAACTGGGCGATTCCTTCGTGACTGATTTCGTCAAACAGAGGGGCAGGGCGTTTCCGGGGCTTTGGGATGAGAACCGTTCACCTCTTCAAGGGAACTATTACGACAACTTTTTCGAGTACTCACGGGCCGACCAGAGAAAATTCCAGGTACGGGCGACGGACACGCTGGAACGCCTCGACCGGAATTTCTCGGATTTTTACAGCGAGGGAATCCGGGATCCGGTTGGCGGCGCTGAATACTTCCGCGAGGCCGTGGGGGAGACCTATTTCCGTTACCTGCTGCGACAGCAAACGGAAACGATGTGGGGCCGCGGTTGGCGCAGTGGCATTCCTGGCGGGGGACTTTGAGTCACCCGCGCAGCACCAATGTCGAGTGAGGCTCATAGATCGCCTGCGGGTAACTGATGCTGCCCAGTGTCGCCCTTCCGAGAAATCCGTGACCCTGCGCGCCGATGATCAGCAGGTCAGCCTCGCGCTCACGCATGGTGTCGGCAATGGCCTTCGGGACGGGCTCGCGTGACACGATCGAGTCGGTGACGATCGGCCCCAGATCGGCGAGTTTGCGCATCAGCGACTCGTTTTTCTCGATCAATTGCTGTTCCACCCACGGCCGGATGTTGACGGCCATGTCGGGCATGAGTTGTCCAAGTGTGCTGGCAAGGCGGTAGGGAAACGCCGCGAGCACCGTGATCTCGCTGATTCCAGCCGGATGCCAGTGAATGAGTTGCTGGACGCGTTCCGACATGTAGGGCGAATGGTCGGTGGCGAGGACGCATCGCAGCGGTTTTTCCTCGTGCGCGTGTTTCGCGATCAGGATGCTCTGCTTCGCGTTCACGACGACGCTGCGCGCGACGCTGCCCGCGAGAAGGCCTTCGACGGGGCCGTGCCTCTCCCAGCCCATGGCGATCAAGTCGGCTTTCACCGAATCCGCGTAATGACAGACGGCGGACCCGGGGAACCCGCCCAGGACTTCGCGCCGGATCGCTCGCATGCCGAGGTTCTCGAGGCGCGCGGCGGCGTCGCGCAGTTGCGTCTCGGCGCCTTCCTGTTGCATCGCGTCAATGCGCGCGGCGATGTCACCGGATCCAGGGGGTAAACCAAAATATTCGGGGCCGGTGAGGCGGTCGATGGCATGGACGGCGTGGATTTCCGACTTCGGAAATCGCAGGGCCGCCAGAAGTTGCATGGCGTGGACATGGTTGTCGGGCGAGCTGATCCCAAGGACGATGCGCATGTGGTTTCCTCCCTCGCGGGAGCCACAGCAAGAAGTGTGTGAAGGCCGAAGAATCCTAGTCACTCAAATCGCGGATTGGCGAGGTCAGCGATTCGAGGAAGGCTTTCAGTTGCGTTTTTTCCTGCGGCGTCAGCTTCAGCGGACGCAGGCTTTCCTCGCGGTGACCGATGACCGGATCCCCCGCAAGTTTGTCGTAGTGATCGATGACATCATCCAGCGAGGCTGCCCGGCCATCGTGGAAGTAGGGCGCTGTGGCGGCGGCGTTCCTGAGCGTCGGCGTCTTGAAGGCGCCAACCGCCTCGTAATTCTCGAGGTCGGCAAATTCCTGTTCGCGGCACGACTCCGACTCGAGGCGTGCCCTCCTGGTTACGTCATGGCTGTCGCTCCAGACTCTGGATCGGCAATTGAATTCCGAGGCGCGTACTTCAATCTGTCCCTTGGCGCGTCCGGCAACATCGGCGACCCATTGCTCCACAGACAACGCCGCGAGGCGATCGGTGTCGCCAAGTCCGATGTTGTGGAACTGCTGGTCTGATAGGAGCGGGCCGCGGTGGCACAGGACGCAGTTGGCACGGCCCGTGAACAGGCGCAAGCCCGCCAGCGCCTCGCGGGAAAATCGATTCGCCGCGTCGCCGGTGAGGTTGTCGACAAGTGTGTCGAGGGGAATTTCTGGCTTGGCGGCGGCCGCGCGCGCGAATGAATCGAATGGCGACTGGTCGGCGATTTGAAGTCTTTCCCAGGCAGCGATCGCGGAAACGGCGTTCGCGACAAGTCGCGTGTCGCGATCGTGATTCGCGTTTGTCCCTGGTTCCGTCGTGCCCGGGGCCAGAACTCCGGCGATCAGGGTGGCGGGCTGCGTGGCGCGTTCTGACGCGAGTTTCAGGACTGCTGTCATGCGGTCGTACGGGCCGATTGAGGCCAGCGTGTAGGCCGCCATTCTTTTCAGGTCCGCTGGAACGATTGTTGCCGGCGCGCCATTGGGAGTTGAGGCAGCTGGCCGTCCGGACCCGAACAGTTCGTTGTATTCAGCGCCGTGCCCGCGAAGGATGGCGGCGGCGAGAGTTTCCCGGTTGAGCCCATGTTCGGCCGGATTTTCAAGGGGGCCTGCCGCCTGGGCTGACAGGGAGTCCGCCCGTCCGTCCCAGAAAAACCAGTGCGCGAAACGACTGTTGATGATGGTCGGGGCGTTGCGTGCGGTAGTCCCGACCCCTTTCGCGACGGGCAGTCCGTCGGTGAAGGATTTGTCGGGCTGGTGGCAGGTCGCGCAAGACACTTGCCCGTTGGATGAGAGTGTGGTGTCGAAAAACAGTTTTTTTCCGAAGGCCGCGAGACGCTGTTCGCGGGAGCCGGGAAGAGGGGGGGCAACCGGAGGAACCGTCATCGCCGACAGGACTTCCCGCAAATCATTGTCAGACAAGGGTTTGCGAATTCGCGGGGCGGGATCGAGGATGCCTTGCCGGGTGATCAAAAAAGCAGCAACCAAACCGGCGATGAGAACGAGTCGCAACATCCCACCATGAATAGACTTTTTCTTGCTAATTGGTCCCCGGGGGTTTATCCATTTCATGGTATTCTTACGATCGGTTCTCACGAAGTTTTACTTGTCGTCGCTGTTGCTGATCGTCGTGGAGACGTTGTCCCGGTGAAAAACCTTCTGAATCTTTTCGTCGGTTTCCTCGTGCTTGCATCTAGCCCGTTCATCGGCGGCGCGCAAGCAGCTACCTCGGTTGCCGTGCCGGGCACGCCGGTCATGATCTCATGGTCCGTTGAGGGCAACGGGACGTTCGATCCTGACAAAGTGCAAAAGATTTCGGTCAGGTTGCAGGACAAGTCAGGCAAGCCTTCAGCGACCGGATTTGAATTGACTGGATTCGACGCGCGCATGCCGGAACACAACCATGGCATGGTGACGAAGCCGGTCGTCAACAAGGTTTCGTCTTCGGAATTTGTCGTGGACGGTGTCAAGCTGCACATGACCGGCAAATGGGTTCTCGAGTTCAAGGTTTCAGACAAGAGCGTCAAGGTTCCCGTAGAGATTAAGTAGGCGAGATCAAGTAGCAGAGATCTAGCAACAGGAAAGTGATCATGATGAGAAAAAGTGGAATCGCAACTTCGTTTTCGATGCGTCGCCTGTGCAGCGCGGCAATCGGAATGGGCGCGTGGCTCGCGTCGGCTGTGGCTTGGGCGCAGAAGTCCTTCGACGAGATGCCGTACAAGATCGACGGTGGCTTCGACAGTCCGATGACGACGATCTCAGGGCTGACGGAGTGGTCGAAAGACATCAATCACGTCTATTTGATCACGACGGTGATTGTGACGGGCATTTTCTTCGCGGTCGCGATTCCCCTGATTTACACTTTGTACCGTTTCCGCGCCAAAGAAGGCGATGATACGCCGCCGTCGCAGGTTCACGGCAACGTGGTGCTGGAATTCCTGTGGACGGTGATTCCGGTCGTGTTGTTGATTTTTATCGCGGTACCGACCTGGAAATATATTTTCAAACACGAAGGCACGCCAGTCCGCCAAGACGCGGTGAAGGTCCATGTCATCGGCCATCAGTGGTGGTGGGAATTCCAGTACCCTGACTACGGCATCAAGACGGCCTTCGAATTGCACTTGCCGGAGAACACACCGGTCGAATTGACGATCACTTCGGCGGACGTTTCGCACGCGTTCTGG
>CAWUNT010000135.1:0-5991 GCA_963923405.1 uncultured bacterium
GGCTGTAGTCGGTGTCATGTCTCGCGGAGTCTTTGTGATTCAGGCTATCGGATCCAACCGCGTGAAAACGGTCACCGAGTTGGTTGACCTTCGCCGTGACGACATCCGGCAGTTCCTGCGAAATTTTGAGATCATCGACGAATGAGGCTTCGCCTCGTTATCGCGTGATGACCGTCACCTGCATGGGTGGCAACGGCCTCTTCGGGTATGGATACGCGGCGTGCGAGCAAAGCGAGGCCAAAACCGTTTCGCCGGCGGCAGTCAAGTTCGCTACGGCCGCCTCACGGGCAGATTCGCAGGTTGCCAGGTCGGCGTAATTCGTCGCGAAGCTTGTTACCGTGAAGTCCTCGTCGTTGATGTATTTTGATGACCACCAGAAGATGCCAAGGCGACGAATGTCAGTGGTGGGGCCGAGATCGGGGCCGATGAAATTAACCTGGCCCGCATTCATGCAGAAAAAGTGCGTATCAATGGCTCCCTTCCCGGTCCATTGGCTGTTCAAGTTTGTGGTCATGTCGTCGCAGGAAACCTGCGGGTTGATGTATCCAAGACTGGCCGAATGAAGGTTCAGTTGCCCGGTTCCGTAATACGTAGCCGTGAGTTGCAGGGTCGAGAACCCCTGGCCCACCCCGGTCCACACCATGTCGATTCCGGCGAGGCGGCCCATTTCAAACGCGGCCGCGCTGACCGCGGCCGGATCCACGGGCGGGTTGTCGAGCTGGGTCCCGGTGCTGAATTTGCGGCCAGGGACTTGTCCGACATTGTTGATCGCGTAAATTGCCGTGCGGAACTGGCGTGACGCGCCCATCGTCGGATCAAGATGGCAATAGGACGCGAACGGCTGGAGTCCGGTGTGCTGGACGAAGAGGGGAATTTCACGCGCCAGGACTTCCGAGCATTCCTCAGCCGATTTGAAGCCGATCGCGTACAAGTCAAACATGGCCGCGTTCGGGTTGAAGACGTTCACACTGGCCGGTGCCGAGTATTTGATGATGGCGGCTGGCGAGCCAATCCGATCGTGGCCGCAGGTGACTTCGATCAGGCTGGATCCCGACTTTTCGGCGAAAGCCCGCGCGAGACTCGTGGCCTGATCCGCGCAAGACGGGTCGTTCTCAACCAGGACTGGAGCCGCCAGAACAAGTTCGTGGACGGCCGGGTAAGCGGTACCGGAAATGCAGAGAAACGACCAGGCCGCAATGGCGGCCAGGACGGATACATTTTTGAATCGGCTTGCGGAAACCATGGTTAAACCCCTTTCGTCGATCCGTTCGTTGATGCGAACGGTCAGGTAAGAGGCTACACGCTCGACAAAAAGGCTGTCAAAAAGATCTTTTTGAGGTGATATTAAGTCCTAATGACCCGCGATTATTCACAGTTTTACTTGAACGGCGTCCGGCGCGAAGTCCGGGGGCGGGAAGCCCTCATGATGGTGGCCGACTGGTTGCGCAAGGAAGCTGGGTTGCCCGGCACAAAAATCGTGTGCGCCGAGGGCGATTGCGGTGCCTGCACGGTATTGCGGGCCTTTCCGCGGGACACGGGGGCCGGGCAGGGTCCGGACGGGTTGCGGTTCGAATCCATGAACTCATGCATTGCCACGGTGGCCCAGATGGACGGGTCGCACCTGGTGACGGTTGAGGGGATTCAGGATGGCGCCGAACTGTCGCCAGTCCAAAAAGCGATGATGGCGTGCCACGGATCGCAGTGCGGTTACTGCACGCCCGGGTTTGTCATGGCGCTGAGCGCCATGTTCGAGCGTCACGACACCGCCGACGCGAAGACCGCGTGCAATTACCTGACAGGCAACCTGTGCCGCTGCACGGGATACCAACCCATCATTGACGCGGCGGTCTCGGCGCGCGCGAGTGAACGGCATTCCGTCTCGCGGAGATACCTTGACCCGGACGCGACGGCTGAACTTGTCGCCAGTCGCAAGACTTCCGTGCGCATCACGCATGACGAGACCGTGTACTTCGCTCCGGCGACTTTGCGCGAGGCCGTGACGTTCGCGGCGCAGAACACCAAATGCCGGATACTTGCCGCGGCGACGGACATCGGTGTCCAGACGAACAAGGGCAAGCCCCTGCCGCAGACAATCTTGAGCCTCCACATGATCCCGGAACTTTACGCCGTCAAGAAATCGCGCGGCGGCATCACGGTCGGCGCGCGCGTGACTCTGGCGGACCTGCGCCGCGCGACGGAAGACGTCGCGCCGGAATTCTCGCGGTTCCTGAACCTGTTCGCCTCGCCGCAAATCAAGAATGTCGCGACACTGGCCGGCAACATCGCGAACGCATCGCCAATTGGCGATACTCTGCCCTTCCTGCTGATCGCCGGCGGGGCCGTTCATGTCGCGAGCCGTCCGGGGGGCAAGGGCCCGGTCCGTAAACGTTCGATCCCGATGACGGAACTCTACCGGGGGTACAAGCAACTGAGCCTTGAACCGGGCGAGATCATCACGCATGTGTCGTTCGACCGGACTCCGGCCCGGGAATTCCTGCGTATTTATAAAGTCAGCCAGAGAAAAGACCTCGACATCAGCGCCGTCAGCGGCGCTTTCGCGATCACCACATCTGGATCCGGCTCCGGGCGTCAAATCACGGGCGCGCGGGTCGCGTTCGGTGGCGTCGCGGCGACTCCGGTCAGGATGCCCGACATCGAGAAGGCTCTTGTCGGAGCGCGATTGACCGCTGATGTGATCGAGCAGGTCGCGCAGTTGATTTCCCGCTCGCTGAATCCGTTGTCCGACGTGCGCGGTACTGCGGCATACCGCAAGGTCCTGGCGGCGAACCTGTTCCGCCGTTACGGCGCGGAGGTCCTCGGTGGCTGATTTGCTTGCGAATCACGAGGCACAACCTCTCCGCAATTTGATCGACAAAGGCAGTCCGTCGCACGACAGCGCGATAACTCACGTGACCGGAAAATCAGAATACGTGGACGATCGCCCGGTGCTGAAGGGCGAACTCCTGTGTGGTCTTGTTTACAGTCCGTTCGCGCGCGCCCGCGTCAAGAAACTTGATGTCGCGCCGGCGCTGAAAATCCCCGGAGTCATCGCGGCGGTCACCGCTGACGACGTCGCGCATAACAGTTGGGGGACTATTTTCCAGGACCAGCCGATCATCGCCGCTGGCGAAGTCCAGTACGCTGGCGAAGTGGTCGCGGTCATTGGCGCCGAGTCGCGCGATGCGCTGGCCCGCGGACTCGCGGCGGTGATCGTCGAATGGGAGAAGTTGCCGGCGATCAAGACGATTGACGAAGCCGTTGCCGTAAAAAGTTTTATCGGATCAGAACGCGCGATCGCGCGCGGTGACGCCAAGGCGGCAATTGCCGCGGCAAAACATCGCCTCGAAGGCGTCGTCCGCCTGCAGGGCGCGGATCATTTTTACCTCGAGAGCCAGGCGGCCGTGGTTTACCCGCGCGAGGACGGGCAACTGGAAGTCCATTCATCGACGCAACACCCGACCGAGACGCAGCATGTCGTCGCGGAAGCCTGCGGCCTTCCGTTCAAGGACGTGACCTGCGTCGCGAAACGCCTCGGTGGCGGATTCGGCGGCAAGGAATCGCAAGCGGCCCCGATCGCGGCCTATGCCGCCATGATCGCGAAAAAATCAGGACGCCCCGCGCGCCTCGCGATCTCAAAAGATGACGACATGATCATCACGGGTAAACGCAACCCGTTCCAGATCCACTATGAAGTTGGATTTGACGGCGATGGCCGCATTTTGGGCCTCGACGCTATGCTCTACTCCGATGGCGGGGCTTATGCCGACTTGTCGACGGCGATCATGGAACGAGCCATGCTGCACAGCGACAACGCCTATTTCATCGCGGACATGCGCGTGCGCGGGCAAGTCTGTCGACTGAATTTCCATCCGCATACCGCGTTTCGCGGATTCGGCGGTCCAAAAGGTGTCGCCATGATCGAGTCGGTGATTGAGGACATCGCCCGCGTGACGGGACGCGATGCCCTCGATATCCGGAAACTCAATTGCTACGCCCCGGGCCGGGACGTGACCCACTACGGGCAGAAGGTCGAGAACAATCTTTTGCCGGGACTCTTCGCGAAACTCGAGGAAGATTGTGACTACCGGGCGCGCCGCCGTGAGATCACGGAATGGAACGCCAAGGCGCGCGCCAGTGGCGGCAACCCGCGTGGACTGTCGCTGACCGCGGTAAAATTCGGCATCTCTTTCACCACGCGATTCCTGAACCAGGGCAACGCGCTGGTGGTCCTGCACACCGACGGCAGCGTCCAGGTTTCGACGGGGGCTGTCGAGATGGGGCAGGGGGTCAACTCCAGAATCGGCGCCATCGTTGCCGAGCAGTTTGGCCTCGAGCAGGCTCAAGTCCGGGTCATGCCGACTTCGACGGAAAAAAACGCCAACACGTCCCCGACGGCTGCGTCCAGCGGGACGGACATCAATGGCGCGGCAGCGCTCAGCGCGTGCGTGGCATTGAAAAGACGGCTCGCGGCTCTTGTCTTGAGGCTGCAGGATTTGCCGCGAGAATCATGGGCTGGAGCCGGCAAGGCGGCCGCCCTTGGCACCATGCCCGAGATCGTCGTCGGCGCGGGGGTCGATGATCCGGACTCCGTCGTGGATTTCCGGGGCGGGCGCGTGACGGTCAAGGCATCGGGATTCGCGATGGATTTCGCGGAACTCCTGGTCGAGGCCTATTTGAACCGCATCTCTCTGAGTGAGTACGCGCATTACCGGATCCCGAACCTGGGTTTCGACAAACTCAAGGGTCAAGGTCGCGCGTTTCTTTATTTCACGCAGGGAGTCGCGGCGAGCGAGGTCGAGATCGACCGGTGGACGGGCGAGGTCAAGGTCCGTCGCGTCGATATCCTCATGGATCTGGGGCGGCCTGTGAATCATGCGCTCGACATGGGTCAGGTGACGGGGGGGTTCGTCCAGGGCATGGGCTGGATGACGACCGAGAATTTGTTCTACAACGATGACGGACTTCTCGTCAGCCATTCGCCGAGTACATACAAGATTCCTAGCGCGCAAGACACGCCGCGCGTGTTCAACGCGAACCTGGTCCACAATGAAGAGAACACGGTCAATGTTCGCGGCACCAAGGCCGTCGGTGAACCACCTCTTTTGCTCTCGATTTCTGTGTGGACGGCGATCCGCGACGCGGTGATGTCTTTCCGCGGCGACGGGATTATTCCCATCACAGTACCCGCGACGGCAGAACGCGTTTTGCGCGCGCTGAGTCCGGAGGCGTTCGGGGCATGAGTCGTTTTGTGCGGGATTATGTCGCGAAAGCGCACGAACTTTCGGCGCAGCAAAAACCTTTTGTTACCATAACCCTCATACAACCCGAAGGTCATGTCCCCCAAGACATTGGAGCAAAAGCCATCGTGACTTCCGAGGGCCTCGCTTGGGGCACGGTGGGTGGTGGGCGCCTTGAAGCCCGCGCGATCGATCACGCGCGCGAAATGCTCGCGCGGGCCTTGAACGACAATGGCAAGGGCAGGCCGGGACAAATCGTCGAAGTCGTCCCGGAACTCGTCCGCTATGACCTCAAGCAAGACCTGAACATGGTCTGCGGCGGCGTGGCGACTGTTTTTTACGAAGTTTCGGCATCGCCGCGCTGGACCATCGCTGTTTTTGGGGCCGGCCACGTGGCGCAGGCAGTTGTGCCTCTTCTCGCCTCGTTTGAGTGTACGGTTCATGTGATCGATCATCGCGAGGATTGGCTGGACAGGATCGCGCCCCGGGCGAATATCCAGAAAGTCCTGACGGCCGATGTTCCGGCTCACGTCTGGAAGTTGCCTGACGATGTTTTCTATTTATGCGTCACCCAGGGGCATGCGACGGACCTGCCGGTCGTCCGTGAAATCCTGAAGAGGGGCAACGCGACTTTCACGGGTGTGATCGGCAGTGTACCGAAAGCGCGTACGATGCGCGCGACTTTGACGCAGGAAGGTTTCAGCGAAGAGCAAGTCAACGCGATCCATTGTCCGGTGGGCCTGCCCTTTGGCAC
>CAWUNT010000136.1:0-5981 GCA_963923405.1 uncultured bacterium
CTTTCAGCCTGGTAGCCGTCAGTCCCATCGCGCGCGCCGCCGCGCCGTCATCGGAGCGTGGGCGACTGACGCTCGGAGTCGGCATGGAGAACGGAGCCGTCCGGGTGGATTCGGCCATTCCGGCCGAACTGGATAAAACCGGCACCGTCAAGGGTTACAAGGGTTTCATCGAATACCACGCGGACCGGTACTCGCTCATGATCGGGGGCAGCCGCGAAACCGCGGAGGCCAAGGGCGAGGATACGGTCCGGGAAGTGGGGCAGAAAGCCGCCCTGACCAGTGTCAACGTCGAGACCGCGATGTTCTTCAACCTCGGATACGAGATGCAATGGGGAATCGACGCGCGATTTCACCGTGGCCCGGGCGCGGACTACGGGGTGTACCGTGAACTTCAACAGCGTGAAATGATCGATTTCGGTCCCGCCATCCGCATTTATACGCCTTTCCTGACCAGCTGGCTGCTGCGGGTCGAAGGAACCTTGTTGACGTCGACGCGGAGCACCCCGAGACGCGTCTCGACGATAACGGCAGGAATATCGGCCTCGGTGCCGGTGCCCTTTGTCGATTACGCTGCCCTTCGCCTTGGCGCGAAGACACTGCCCGCCAAGGACCACGAGGAAATTCTTTTCCCGTATGCCAGCGAGGAACTCGATGACGACGCGCGAAGGGAAATCTACCAGTTTGCCCGCGCCCATTCTTACCAGGATTTCAGCGCGCGCAAGATCGTGGTCTCCGGCCACGGCAGCCGTGCCGGGTTTGACCGGACGAACCTGCGCCTTTCCCTGCGTCGCGCCCTGAATGTTGCCCGGGTCCTGATCCAAAGCGGTATCCCCGAAACAGCCATCGAGCTGACTGGATTCGGCAAATCAAAAGTCGATCCCGCTGCGTCGCCCGTCGCTCCGGAACAGCGCCGCGTCGAGCTGCGGATCGCCCCGCGAACCTCTGACACCAAGTCCACGACAAGTTCCAGGGTTCTGGACGAGGGACAGATCGCGCAATTGGCGGGAAAACTGAAAGCCCGCAAACCTGAAAGCTACCAGGTCCGCATTTCGGTGCCGTCCGTGATGACCGCGGGCGACGCGGCCTGGGTCCGGGTCGAACGTTACCTGGAGCTCATGGAGCAGCAGGGAATCCCTGGAGACCGGATCGTCACCAGGACGGAACTGAGAACAGGCGACATCGCGTTCAATATTCACAGTGAAGACGGGGAATCCAATGACCATCTTCCGTAAGGATATCGTCATGAACACGCAGAGCATCATCAGGGCGACAGTACTCGCCGCGATGACATTGCCATCCGCGACTGGGATGGCCGACGGGCAGTCCACGTCACAGGCCCCGGCACCGATTCCGGGCGAGTTGAACAGCGAGATCGCGGCGCGTCCCGCGCCGGTCAGCCCATTGCGCATCGGAGCAGGCCTCGACGCTGGCGCGGTCAGCATAAAGTCCCGGACCCCGGCGGAGCTGGATAAGACCGGTCCCGCATACGGCGTCAAAGGCTTTGTTGAACTGCGCAGCCGTTACCTGTCCCTGATGGTCGGGGCGACGCAGCAGTCGAGCGTCCTCAAGGGTGACGACGCGACGCGAGGCCTGGGCCAGCAAATGACCGTCAATTCAGCGATTGCCTCCGCGGGACTGTTACTGAACTTCACGCCACGGTTCAGCGTCGGATTCGTCACTCGCACGCACAAGGGTCCTTCTGCCGATTACGGCGTTTATCCGGATAATGACGTCAAAACCTATCATGACGCTGGCACGACGGTCCGCGCTGGCCTGCCGTTCTTGAAAAATTACGATCTGTCCGCCGAAGTGTCCGCATTCCGGGCGACGAAGAACGAAGACCGCAATGTAAACATGGTCGTGGCGGGACTTTCGGCCTCGATACCGGTGAAAATCCCGAATTTCGGGCGAATCGAACTGGCCGCGAAGAAATCAACGGAAGCCTCCAAGCCGGAAACCATTGATGACATCATCCGGTCATTCCCCGCGTTGTACTTCAAGCACGCCAGCAATGAACTGGAAACTGCGTCCGAGGCAAAAGTCGCGGAAATCGTCAAAATTCTCAAAGGCAAGGACATGGTCAAGGAGCTCGATGGCCGCAAGATTCAGATCGACGGCCACGGCACACAAACTGGCGGCGAGCGGTGGACCATGAAGTTGTCAGTCGAGCGGGCAGAGAAAATCGCGGCGATGTTGGTGGCAGGAGGCGTTCCGCAAGAGAGCATCGACTTCACCGGATACGGCAGCAGCATGCTGGATCCCCGGGTGGAACCTCGTGATGAGCGGCAGCGCCGCGTCATGATCTCCCTCGTATCCAAGGATGCGGGCACGCCGGGACCGGAGTCAACCACGGCACAGATCAGCACAACACGCGCGCCCGCCGGCGTCGTCTACAGGGTTGATGAACTCTGGACGATCCTTGAAATGTCGAAAAGCCTCTACAAGTTCCGTGACAGCGACAAGAAAGTCATCGTCGATGTCCCGTACCGTGTCACTCAAACTCCGGGGACCTGGGAGAAAGTTCATCACGCCATCGCGTGTTTCCGGGCTCACGGAATCAAATCGAATCAGTTGATTGTGAGGAGCAGCATCCGTAAAGGCGCGATCGCGTTGACGGTGGCCTCCCCGGACGATCAACTTGTCGCGGAAGTGGAATCGGCCCAGAAGATCCGCAAGAACCTGATCGTCTTGCCGGTATCCTCCGAAAAAGTCAGCCAGATCGCCATCCGTTTGCGTGATAACCAGAATTTGTGGACTCGCGTCGAGGCGCAACCGGAAATCCGCGACCAGTTTATCGCGGCGGGCCTCAAGAAATCACAAGCCATCAGGCGCGTCGCGACGAACTTGTGGCCAAAGACCGCGGGCAGTTATGGTTCGATCGAGAACAACGAGTCTGTGATCATCGTCCACGCGCGCCGGTCCAAAGATACTTTGGCCGCGGTTCTGGTCGGAGAGGGCGCCGCGCCTGTTGAAGCCCCCGTAGTCAAGGCCCCTGAGGTGAAGGCTCCAGTGAACGCGCCAGTCAAAGCCCAGGAAGTGAAGGCTCCGGTCAAGGCTCCAGTCAAAGCTCCTGTGAAAACTCCGGTCGCGGAGGAGAAGAAACCGGCCAAGACGGCCCCCGTGAAGGCCGCGCGCCAGAAACACGCGCCGGAGATGCGCGATCCGTGGCAAGTACCTGGCCTGGATCTGGGCAACCCGTTGGCGCACTGAAGAAACGCGCCGGGAAGTCGTCAGAAAGGCGACTCAGAACTGAATACCGCCGTGTTGACGTTGGTAACTGTCTTTCCGGCTCCGGAGTAATCCTGGAAAGGGCTCGCGCTGTCGAGGAACCGCAGTAGCAACTTCGATCCGGTGATCGCGGTGAAGGGGCTTGTCGGTTTGCTGAAGTTCGACGTGTACTTCGCACTTCCGGTTACCCAGTGGAAATTGGTGATTTGTCCATTCAAGTAGGTGCTGGCTGTTCCCTCTGACCCGATATAAAGGGCGGTGCTGGAGTTGCTTATCGACGTTGTATACGAGACGTCTGACCCGATCTGGGTGCCGTTCTGGAAGGCCCGCAAGGTCCCACCTGATCGCGTTATGGCGAAATGATTCCAAACGTCCAGGTTGGATACCGATGCCGACAGCCGGTAACTACTGTTTGCCCAGAAATACAGCATGTTCCCGTTCTCGATACTGACCGCGATCGTCGCAGACGGATAAGTGCCGATTGAGAATACGCGCGCAAATTGCGAACCTGGCTGCATTTTTTGCATCCACTCGATGGTGAAATCGCCAGTCCCGATGGCGAAGTCAGAACTGCCCGCGACGGAGAGATACTGGTTTGAACCGTTCAGGGTCACACTGCCCCCACTGACGAGGGCACTGACTTCCGTCGCCGACAGGGCGCGGTCCCACACGGCGATCTCGTCGATGTAGCCCTTGAAATAGGGTTTGGTTGTATCGCTGGCCGGGTCCCATACCCCGTGACCGATGTTGAACCGGTAACTGTTGGACGTCGAACTCAACGCGGAGTTGGTCCCGACCAGAACCCCGTCCACGTATAATTTTGTAAAGCCGCCAGCGCCGCTTTGCGAGACGAGGGCGACATGCACCCATGTGTTCAAGGTGAAGGAACTGGACGCGCAAATCTCAGACGCGCCGTTCACCCACAAGCATGCCTTGCCCGCGTTTGTCCCCGAACCGAGACCCATTTCCACAAGGTCGTTTTGCCCGAAAAACCCGACACGGGACCCTGATTGTTTCAAGTAAACAAGGCCAGTAGCCGTAAAAGCCGATCGGCTCCCCAGATCCAGGTTGGTGGAAACGTAAGCATCCGTACCATTCAGTTCGAGCCCGTGCGTTCCGTAACGCTTGATGTAGGGCGTGAACGTCATTCCGCCCTCGGCGGTACCAGGATAATTCGCCGTCTGATCTTCGAGGTTGTTGTCAAAGTGCCAATGCGCAACGAGATTGGTTGATGACGGCGAGGGCGGTGTCACGACGATGGAAGACGTATCCAGGTCACTGCCGCAATATGCTTGAAGCACATTACCCACGTAGGCACCCGCCGAATCGAAGGGGATGCTGCTGATGGGTTTTGATCCGCTGCAAGTATAGTCGAACGCCGTGATCCCGGCACTGCTCCCGTACTGGCCAGACGTAGACGTCACCGTTCCGTTGGTGAGATTCCGGCAATGGAAGATCACGTTGGCCAGGTAGGTTGAACCTGGCGCGCTTGAGGTCGTTCCGTTTCCGCCCGTGATCCGATACAGGTAGGAACCCGACGGGCAGTCGAACGTAAAGGCCGAACCCCCGCTGCCGCCATAACCTGTACCGTCGGAGATGTTGCCGCTGAAGGCCCCGGAACTGTAAGACCGGCACCGGACACCAAGCTTGTCCATCCATCCGCCGCTGCGGCCATAGGCACCTACAACGACCTGACCTGTGGAACAGGATACGGACTGCGTGTTGGGACGGTAATCGCATCCGGTCCCTCCGCTGTTCAACAGATAATTTGTATTGCACTGCCATGCGCAATCGGACGTGATGGAGTTGGTGCTGGTGTAGGACGCGTTGGATGGCAGGTTGGTACAGGATTGGCGGTTCAGGCCATCAGTCGAGTAGTAACCGGTTCCTACCACGGTACAGGTTCCCGAAACGGGGTAGTAACCGGCAGAACAAGTTCTGGTCCAAGTAACGTAAGTTGCCTCCGACTCCAACTGCCAGCTAGAGCCATCACTGGCGATGACACACAATTTTGCCGTTGTGCCAACGGCGACGCTAGAAACACTCGCCGTGATCGGGGTCGCAATCACGGTCTCGGACCCGTACCCGGCGTAATCAGAGCAATCGGTCGCGGCTGACGTCCCGACCTTGAACTTGTACGAGACGACATTCGTACCGCCGACCGTCACGTTAAGTGATGTCGCGGAACTGGTTCCCGACGGGGCACCAGTCAGAGTTGCCGGCCACACGGTCGGAGCGATGCGGTCCCAGGAGGCCGTCGTGGCGGAGCTTTCAGGTTGCCACGTGGACCCGTCCATACCGATGACACACAGCGTCAAGTTGACACCGATCGTGGCAGATGAAAGTTTGCTGACAATCGGCGTGGATATGGACGTCTGACTGCCGTAGCCGGAGGAAGAAGAGCAACTGGTGGAAGATGTCGCGCCAACCTTGAACTTGTAGTGCGTGATACCGGTTCCGCCCACCGTCACATACAAATCCGTGATAGCGCTGGTCCCCGTCGGCTGGCCAGAAATCGTGGCGACGGGTCCAGTCGGTACCGACTTTGTCCAGGAAGCGGAAGTCGCTGCCGCGTCAGCCTGCCAGTTCCCGGTCGCGTCGCGACCAATCACGCACAATGTCAGGCTGCCATCCGCGAGAGACGCCAGACTGTCCGTGATCTGGGTGGCGACCGCGGTCTCGGACGAATACCCGGATGATGAAGAGCAGTTCGTTGACGACGTCAGCCCGACTTTGTGTTTGTAATGGGTAAC
>CAWUNT010000137.1:0-5977 GCA_963923405.1 uncultured bacterium
GATAGCGTAGCGTCTCGTGGGCTCGGAGATGTGTATAAGAGACAGGGGTTTCACCGGCGTCATCAGCCAGACGGATGTCATCGCGGGGGCGCGCAGTGGACCGGTTCAGCTGCTGCTGTACAGTGTTTTCCAGATTGGCAACCCGTCGAACAATGTCTCAAGCGAAACGTGGGAACACTTTCGTTCTCACTCCGCGGTCGCCTGGACCATCCCCGTCGCGATGGGCGACAGCCACAAAGGTTTCAGGGTCATCGCCACGAACAACGACATGTTCGAGCACTATCGCTATCAGCGGGACCGCGGCCTTGTCTTCAGGGCCGGCAATCGTCCGGCATCGGACCGCGACGTCGTCATCGGCGCCCGGGTCGCGGCGGAACTTGGCTACGGCATTGGAACCAAGATCGTTCTGGCTCACGGGCTGGCTGCCGAATCTTTTGTGAAGCACGAGGATCATCCATTCATCGTGAGCGGCATCCTCGACGCGACGGGAACTCCATTCGACCGCAGCTTGTTCATCACGTTGCCCGCGATGGGACAACTGCACGAGCAACCCCACAACAACCACGATGACCACAACAACAACGATGACCACGATGACCATTTGCCGGGATTGACCGCGTTCTTCATCGGCACAAAGGCCCGGACCGACGCGCTGGGGCTGCAGCGGGAAATCCAGACATACACCGGGGAACCTTTGACGGCGGCGCTCCCCGGATTGACGCTGGCCCAACTTTGGGAAACCCTCGCGTATGCCGAGGGTGCCCTGAGGGTCATATCCGTGCTCGTCATCGTGGTCGGACTGCTGAGCATGATAGTCGCCCTTTACAATTCGCTGAACGAGCGGCGCCGGGAGATGGCGATTCTGCGAGCTCTGGGGGCGCATCCATGGATGATCACTGCCATTTTGCTGGCTGAGGCAGGACTGCTGACCGGTGCCGCGGTCGCGACAAGCATCGTCCTGACTTACGGCGCCATGGTCGCGGCGACCGGCGTGATCGTGGCGAACTTCGGGCTGGTCCTGCCGGTCACAGCGTTGACGCTTGATGAATGGGTCCGCCTTGGGGCGATGTTCCTGACCGGACTGGCCATGGCTTGCCTGCCGGCATGGCGCGCGTACAGCAATGCTCTTGTGGACGGCCTGACAATCCGGCTATGAGTGATCTGCCATGAATTTCAGAAACGTTTTAATGATCGCAGCCCTGGTCGCCGCGCCTGTCGCGGGGATGCTCCTGCATGGTTGGTTGAATTCCCCCAAGACCGCCACATCTGACGGCTTGACCGGTCCTGCGGGTGAAGTCCGGACCATCGAATGGCCGAAACTTGCCGAATATGACCTGAAGTCGGGCAAGCCATCGGAATCACTAAAAGAACTCGACGGGCGCCTCGTCCGTTTGCCCGGTTTCATGGTGCCCCTTGAAGACAACATGAAGCTGGTGCGGGAGTTTCTCCTCGTCCCCGACCCCCAGGCATGCATTCACTATCCACCCCCGCCACCGAACCAGCAGGTCCTGGTCCAGATGGTGGGCGAGGAATCCGCATCGGTCGAGTGGAAGCCCATCTGGATCGAGGGACATTTGCGCATCGCGACGGGAACGACCAAATATGGCGAAGCAATCTTTCAAGTGAAAGCCCGGCGCACAGAGACTTACAAGGCAGGTTTCTGATGAACGCGGAACCAGGATCTGGAGCCATGTTCACAGCGGTTGAAACGACCCTCCGGGACTTCAGGATCGGCAGCGCGCGATTCACGATCACTCTTGCGTCAAAACTCCGGTTCTTGCTGAATCCAGTATCTTTGTTCATCGGACTTCAGACTCTTTCCGTCACCACCATTGTCTTGTGGGTCGTCTGGTTCACCAGGCAGGAAGATCAACTGAAAAAACTTGTGGGATCCCGGGAATGGGCAAACATGGAGACGGGAACAACCGTCGCCATCCTGGTGATCGGTTGCATTCTGCTCGGGGGCATACTTGTTTTGGCTGTGGTGTGGTTCCTCGACGGCCTCCGTCAAAGCGCGATCATAAAACAACAGCGGAACTTTCTCTCAAGCGTGACCCATGAAGTCCGTTCTCCTCTCGCCAGCATTCAGTTGGCACTTGAAACCCTGGAGACTCTCGACGCGCGGGACATGGGGTCACCCATTCGCGCGCGATTGCTGGCGGGGGCGCATCAGGACATCGGGAGGCTCACAAGACTTGTCGACCAGATCCTGATCGCGGCACGCCTTGACCGGGGAATAACCCTTTTCGCGGAAGGTGCCGGAGATATTGATCTCTCCGCGTGGCTCCCGGTCATTGCCGCCGAGGCGTCAGTCATTGGCGGGGTGCCTGGATTCCAGGCGACGGGCGATGCGCGAGGAAAAATATCCGTTACCGTCGCGGATGGCACCCGCATCTGGGCACCGGAGCAGGCGCTCAGGATCATCATGGAAAACCTGATCCAGAACGCCATCAAGTACTCTCCGGCAGGCGCGCCAGTTGAGTTGACGGCGGCACCGGGAAAAAACGCGCGGGAAATTTCCATCTCCGTGAAGGATCATGGAATGGGACTGGACCCTCATGAGATCAAGCAACTCTTCAAGATTTTCCGTCGGGGAGACCGGGCCGTTCGCAAGGCAATTCCCGGTACGGGCCTCGGGCTTTATATCGTCCAGTCCATGACAAGGATCATGGGTGGTCGCGTGATCGTTGAGTCAGATGGGATCAACCGGGGCGCGACGTTCACTGTCGAGTTGCCGGTGACGGTGGGAAAAAGATGACCGGATTTGACGCGAATCGCGATCAGAACCAGCCGCGGGGACACTCGGTGCTGCTGGTCGAGGACGAGCCAAACCTGGCCTTCAGCCTCGAGTTGAACCTCAAAAAAGAGGGGTACCAGGTCACCGTCTGCGCGGATGGCGAACGCGCAAGGCAAATGATTCTCGACACCGGTGTGAATTTCGACCTGTATTTGCTCGATGTCAACTTACCGGGCTGCAATGGATTTGAGCTCGCGCGTACGATCCGGAACATGAGCCAAAGGGCGGGAATCATTTTTCTGACCGCAAGGGCCTCCGAGGCGGATTCCGTCCAGGGCCTGTCGATCGGCGCAGATGATTACATTACCAAGCCATTCAGGCTTGCGGAATTGATGCTCAAGGTGAAGAGAACGCTCACGCGATGCGCCATGTTCGCCGCCGACCTGACAACGCGGACCGGCAACGCGTCTCCACTGTCCTGGGGGCCTTTCCAGCTGGACTTTGAGCGCCTTGTCATTCGCACGCCGGCAGGATCATCTGATTTGACGCGCCTTGAAGCCGACATGCTGCGTGAGTTTTTCGAAAACCCAGGACATGTCCTGAGCCGTCAGCACCTGCTGGCGAAAGTATGGGGTGTGAGCCAGGACGTCGAGACTCGAACCGTCGACAATTTCGTCGTCAGGTTGCGGCGTCTGATCGAGGACGATCCGGCGAACCCGGTTTACTTGAGGAGCGTGCGGGGCAGAGGTTACATGCTGTCCATCCCGCTTACGGGATCGACTGGAAACGAGGGGGCACTCGAACATGCACCTTGAATTCGAGAAGTGGCACGGTTGCAAAAATGACTTTGTCGTCGCGTGGATCCAACGGAGTGACAAGGACCTTGTCATACCCAGCCTGCAGCGCCAGGCGGCCCGGATTTGCGACCGCAGCGGCGCTGGAGTCGGAGCGGACGGGATTCTTGTCCTGGTGACAAAGGACCGGCGCGAAACCCACCCGGAAGAGTTGATTGTCATCAACCAGGACGGGTCATTGGCCCGGAATTGCGGCAACGGTCTGCGCTGTGCGGCCCGGAGCGCGTTGCGCAAGTTCGCCGCGGCCGGAACCGCGGAAAGAGACATGCCCCCCGCGATTGAGCTTCAGGTTCAGGGCCGGGTCTTTCATTGCAAAGTTTTCAAGGCATCCAGCGTCAAAGGCATGATCGGCGTTGACATGGGCGACGCGGCGGTCGCGGAAATACCGCCGTCCCATCCGGCATGGCGCGCAGCGGAAGTTTCGTTTGGCGGCAACGGCGCCCGGACAATCTACAAGGTTGATGTCGGCAATCCGCACCTGGTCCTTCTCGGTTTCCCGTTGGATGCCGGTAAATTGTCGGCCTTTTCGGAATCAGTCCAGAATCTTGACGGCTGGGATGGGATCAATGTCCATGTGGCCGAAGAGACTGCCGCTGACGACCGCGAGATGACGATTGCCGCCAAAGGCATGAACATCGAAATCGAGCAGGCATGGCGCGCGATCCCCTGGGAGCGGGGGGTTGGATTGACCCAGGCATGCGGCAGCGGGGCCGTTGCCATCGCCGCGGCCATCTCGGCCAGGGACGACATGGGCCAAAACGGCGCCTGGACGGGCATTCGCATGCCGGGAGGTCAACTTTTCGTGCAGATTGCCGAGAAACGGTTTACGCTCGCCGGGCCAGCAGAGCTCGTTTTCACGGGCTCCGTGGAGATCTGATCTGATGACCAGGGAGGGCGTGGCATGAGCAACAAAACCACACGAAAGAATCTCCCTGCGGTGATCAACCCGATTGAAAAAAGCAGTGAAGTTCAAAAGCGCGTCTCGCAGCTGATGCCACTGGTACGGGCCCTTCAGGTATATCACCGGCATCAGGTTGTCGGGATGCGTCACTTGCCGAAGTCGGGACCATACTTGCTGGTCACCAACCACAGCCTCGCCACTTATGACATCCTTCTGCTGTTTGCCGCCATCTATCAGAATTCAAGACGCCTCGTCCGCCCTCTCGTTGACCGCGCCTTCTGGAAATTTCCATTCCTTGGCGACATCATGAATTATTTTGGATCCGTACAGGGCAGCCATGATAGCGCCAAGGAACTTCTGGCGGCCGGGAACATCGTCGCTGTGGCGCCCGGGGGCATGCTTGAGGCATTGCGTCCGTCAGACAAAAGGTATCAGGTGAGGTGGCATAAGCGCCGCGGATTCGCGCGGCTCGCGATGGAATGCCAGGTCCCGGTGGTGCTGGCCGCGTGCCCACGGGCAGATGACCTGTACGAGATATACCCGAATCCGCTGACGAGTTTCATCTATGAGAAGTTACGCCTGCCCTTGCCGGTGGCGAGAGGCCTTGGGCCTACCGTGATACCGCGGCCCGTGCGACTGGTTCATTATGTCAGCGAGCCAATCCGTCCGCCAAAACTGGACAAGGACCCCGAGGTCAACGAGAAGCGTCTGGAAGCATGGCACCAGAAGCTGACAAAACGCATGCAGCAACTCATCGGTGAAGCCATCGCGCACGAAGAATGAGACAGGTCATTCTGGCGCGGTAACAATCGCGTTGTTGATCTCATGACTCGTCGCGTATTTGCTGGCAAGTTCAGTGACGAAAGTCGTCAAGAGAGTCATCTGACGCTCCGTCACATGCTCAAAACTCAATCCGGCACTGGCGCCGGTAATGGAAATGCGACGGACTGTCCCTGACAACCGGAAAATCTCGCCCTCTGACGGGTCAAAGAATTCAGACACGGGAACCTGCAAGCGAACCTGGGACTTCAAGTTGAACGTCAAGTCGTTCTCGGATGAGGCAAGCAACGCGCCGTGCAGACTGACATCGACCAACTTGCCCTTGCGCCAGCGTTCCTCGCCAAGAAACTGGAAAACGACGGGAACGGACACCTTGAAACGCCTGCTGCGTCGGCGATTCCGGAACTCAAGTGACTGCTTGACGCGAGCCAGCAGTTCAACCGATCCAAGACCCTTCATGTCCAGGTAATCATCATTTTCCTGGTGGGCGAACAAATCCTGCCGGTACGCGGCAGTCATGGCGGAAGCCTCGCGAGTCAAGAACAAGACAGGCAACCCGTCAGCCGATTTCTTCTCCTTCATGAAACGAACCAGCTTGAGCAAGCGGTCTCGCGGCGCGAAAGAGTCATCGAGAATCATCAAATGTATCTGGCGCGAAATCTGCCTGGCCAATTCCTCCGGAGTCTTTGGCCGTGCCAGCATGTA
>CAWUNT010000138.1:0-5932 GCA_963923405.1 uncultured bacterium
GATAGCGGACAATGGACTGGTTATTGTATTGAAGATTAGTGAGCGGTCCTCGCCCACAAATGGCCTCATAGTTAAATGGATATAACGAGCCCTTCCTAAGGGTTAATTCTTGGTTCGATTCCAGGTGGGGCCGCCATTTCCCTGGAGCGGATTGTCATTTGTTGATCAGCGCGGCCAGGCGGCTCCATGCTTGCGAGCCTGTGCCGACGTAAAAGTGCGGGTTACGGTAGTCAATGAGGCCGTTGATTGGCCCGACTGCCGGGAAGTCCAGCTTTTCGTTTTCGGCAACTTCGGGAATCGCGGAAGAGTGAAGTGACCGGTTCGCGGTCTGGTAGAAATTGATCCATTTGTCGGTGGCGGCGCGGATGGAGCGCAGTCCGCTGGCGCCGAAGTCTCTCGGGGACTCATTGCAACTGTTGCCTGCGGTGCTGAAGAATTGCAGGACTCCGGTGGCCGGCGTGCAAGTCACGGCACTGATCGGGTCCAGTGTCATCAGCACGTTGATGCGCCGTGCGGCCCCGACAGCCGGCGCGACTTTCATCGCGGACCATCCACCATAGGAATGGCCCGTCAAATAAACCTCGTTTGCCTCCCGCGCCATTGACGCGATCAGCGTCTCAACGGCGTTGAGTTTTCCCCGGTTGGGAGCGACAGCCCCTGGCTTCGACTCGTCGGCGCTCGTGAAATACTGGAAATCATCCCGCAGGGGCGTCCCGTTTGGCAGGCAGGAAACAAAATAGGTCGGTTTGACTGGCATTTTGCCATCGAGATCTTTCAACAACTTCCCGAATTCCGCGTAGTCCGGAGTCAATGTCCGCGCGCGCATGGCAGCCATGGTCGGAAACCGGTCGCAGGTTCCACGACCGCCCATCAGCGCGATAAAAATCTTTCTTGTCGCCGGCGGTGTCGCGGCCTCGCCGACAGGAGTCTGTGAAGCGTTTCCGTCCTGGCTTCGGCGCCCAAAGGACCTTTTTCCAGTCCCGGTCTGGGCGCAGCTCGAGAAGATCATGCAGCTAGCAAGAAGTATTACGGAAAGCTTGGGGTTATTTGCACGGGGCATGTCCGCTGGGCTCCTTGACAGTCAAATCAGATCTACGATTGTTTCCTTCAACGCTTCGTCAAGTCAACGCTGGGCTTGGCGGATCAGGCTCTCTTGCGCGACCGTCGCGACCAGGATGCCACCCCGCGTGAAGATCTGTCCGCGGTTGAATCCGCGGGCGCCGGCCGCGGACGGGCTGTCTTTCGCGTAAAGCATCCAGTCGTCCAGGCGCACTGGCCGGTGGAACCAGATCGAGTGGTCGAGGCTCGCGACTTGAATTCCGGGTTGGAAGAATGTGACACCGTGCGGGAGTCCCGCAGTGGAGGCGAGGCCAAAGTCTGACGCATAGGCCAAAAGAGCCTGGTGGATCGCCGGGCTTTGGTCCGGGATCTTCCCGTTCATGCGGAACCAGCTGTTCTTGATGGCGGGTTTGGGGTCCGGCGCCAGGTAGTCGACCGGGTCCACGACGCGGATTTCGATCGGACGCTCGGCCGTCAGATTGTCGCGCATCGCGGGTGGAATCTTTTCCTGGATCTCGCGGACGCGTTCCAGTTCGCTCTTGAGCCCCTCCGGCCCGGGGACCGCGGGCATCTTGTCCTGATGCGAGTAGCCTTCCTCGGTTCGCTGGAACGAGGCGATCATCGTGAAGATCGCCACGCCGCCTTGTTTGGCGACCACGCGCCGCGTGGTGAAACTGTGGCCACTGCGGATCGGGTCGACTTCATAGAAGATCGGCTGGTCGGTCTTGCCAAGGCGCATGAAGTAGCCGTGCAAGGAATGACAGAACCGGTCCGGTTCCGCCGTCTTGTATGCCGCCATGAGTGACTGCGCCAGTACGTGCCCGCCAAACAACTGGCGGAATCCGAGATCCTGGCTAAGACCCCGGAATGTGTTGGCCTCGATCTCCTCCACGTTCAGGATCCCGACCAGTTTCTTCAGCAGATCTGACATGAGTCACCCCTTTGGTGACATCATACACCACGTCGAGCAGCCATGCGGCCTCGCTGGAAGACGCATGCTGTAATTGAAAGTTGCGGATGCGCATCGGCTTCATTCCCAGCCGGACCACCTTCTTGCTCGTGGTGTCCACCTCGACCATAAACATCATGGTCAGGTGGCTGCGGAATTCCTCGTGCCCGGCGATGCCCTCATAGTCGTTCAGGAGGTCACCGCATCCGTAAAATATTGGTTGGTCGCGATAGATCTCGAAAGCCTTGGGGTGGTGGGATGAATGGCCGTGGACGATGTGGATGCCACCCTCGTCAATCAACCGGCGCGCGAATGTCATTTGATCTGCCGGGATCGTGTAACCCCAGTTGCCGCCCCAATGGATCGAGGCGATGACGCAGTCCCCGTCGCGACGGTGCGCGTTCACACATCGCGTGACCGCGCGGAAATATTGGTCTGAAAAGTCCGCGATCCAGTTGACGCCAGGGCGGCCGGATGTGGCTGCCCAGTCACTCGTGACGCCGCTGGAGGGTGTTCCCCAGGCAAAGACAAGTACGCGCCCCCTGGCGCCGAAGTCAAATATCGCCGGGGCGCTGGCGGAGGAAACACTGGCGCCTGCGCCGGTGGTTTGAATGCCGGCGCGGTGAAGGGTCGTCAGGGTTTCCTTGAGTCCTTTGTAACCCCAGTCGAGGACATGATTGTTGGCCAGGACGCAGCAGTCGATTTTCGCGGCACTCAGTGCACCGGTGTTCCCGGGATGCATCCTGTAGTGAACATTTTTTCCAGGCCAATGGTCACGGCTGGTTGTGATGCTGGTTTCAAGATTGATGACGCGCAGGTCCGGGTGCCAGTCGTCCAGTAATTGAAGGGCGTCGCCCCAAATATATTTAAAATCCACCGGACGTTTGATGGGTCCGTTTGCGGTTTCCGCGAGGGTTACGTATTTGCGGGCGTCGCGTATCCATGGTTCGAACAGGCGCGGGTCGCAAGAGTGTGGCAGGATCTGGTCGATACCGCGTCCCGTCATGACGTCGCCACACAGGAAAATCTTCAACGCGGGAGGTGTTTGCATTGTTCGTGGATCATGCCTTCGCGGACTTGATCTTGATAACCCTGCCGTCGACCACGAATTTTCCGCCTCCGTGATGGTGGATCGTTTTCGGAGATTTCTCCTTCTCGTCGATCCAGGCTTTCTTTACTTCCAGGATGAACAGGTTCAGCTTCTTCATCAGCGTTGTGTCGACAACCTTGCACTCAAGATTGGCGTAGCATTCGGCGACTAGCGGCGCTTTGACGGTCTTGGCGGGGAGTGGACGCAACTTGAACGCGTCAAACTTGTCAATTTCGCTGCCGCTCGAGTTCCCAATCATGACAACCTTCCGCGCCAGTTTGCGGGTCGGTATCGCGATGACACATTCGCCTGTTTTCGCCAGGGCCTCGAAACTGTGATTGGCCTCGCTGACGACGCAAGCGACGAGTGGCGGTTCGAACTCAACCATCATGTGCCACGACATGGTCATGATGTTTTTTTTTCCTCTGGACGCCGTCGTCAGCAGCACAACAGGTCCTGGCTCGATGAGCTTGTAGACGGCAGGTAACGGGAAACTCTTCATGGAAAAAGCCCCCTGGGAATGAACTTCCCGGGGGGCTGCAACGTGTGTGCCTCGACTTTGATCCGGGGCCGGGCCGGCGATTTACTCGGTCCGGACCGCGCCGGCGACGATCTTCTTGTCCGCCTTGATCGCGATTTTCCCGACCAGGAAGTCGTCGTGGTCGCGCGCGCCCGGGTCTTCCTGGCCTATCCCCGATTCAACGATCAGGGCGTACTTGCCCGGGCCAAGGATCAGACGATCCAGTTGGAGTTTGTCCGCGGACACAGCCAGTGGCCGGGACGGGTACGCGTTGGTTCCTGGCGTCCTGCCCGTGAGTCGTGATGTGCTGACTCGCGGATAGTCCACGCCACAGATCTTGTTGATGCTGACGTCGATTGCGGTCGCTGGTTCCTTGACCTCGAACTCGAAAAAATAACGGGTACCGGTCAGGGCGTACGTATCGATCTGTTCCTTGCAGGAACTTTCGGAGTATTTACCGTCTCCGATATGAAACACCTTCTCGTCTCCGAAGTGGACTTCGGTGTCGCTGATTTGTTCCGGAACGCCCGGAGGCGCCTCTTCGATGACTTGTTCCGCCACGGCGGAATTGTCGCCGCGGAATTCGGACTGGCCACAGGAGACCAGCAACATGGCCAGGGCAAAGGAGACAGGGGACAGCTTGGTTTTTGTGATCGGACTCATCTTCAACCCTCCTTCACCCCCGAGTCCTAGTCCAAGATTTTATGGGTTTCTATGTTATTTTAATAATATATTGAAATCGTTGATTTAATTTTTAATAATTTGACGTTTTGATTTTGCTCCAGGGCGTTAAGATACGATTTTGCACCCAAGTCAAATTCCCGCATGTCGTGTGGCCGGTCACTCGTCCCAGGAGGTATCAATGAAGAAGAATGTTTTTGTCGCCGCCCTGTTTGCGTCGCTCCTCGCGCTGTGCTCTCCCGGTTTCGCCAGTGTCAAGGACGGCTCGACGTTGTTTGTTGTCCTCGGGGGTAACGGAACCTGCCGTCGCGACGGGATCTCGGCCGTCGTCCCTGGTTTGAAGGACGTCAAACTCTTCGATGCCTTCAACGCCTGGATCCTGACCAACGGACTCGTCCAGCCTGAGGACAACGTTCTGTACGCTTGCTACGAATGGCTCAGCCCCCGGATGCAGTTTTTCGACCTGCACGGGGAACAAAGCATGATCCCGATGGACGAGACGGAGCTGGACGAATTGGTTGTGAGTCGCGCGGGCAACGCGACCAAACTGGTTATCATCGGGCACTCCCACGCGGGGTGGCGCGCCATGAAACTCGCCGCGTCCGAATATGTGTTGAATTCGCTTCAGGTGCCGGTTGTTCTCGCCACCATGGATCCGGTGAGTCGTGTCACCTGCCAACGCCTGCGCGAACCGGGATGCCGACAGGCCCCGCGCGACATCACGGTCGACGAGTTTGATCGCCTGAACACGCGAACAACCTGGTTCAACATCTACCACACGCCGGCGGCTTTCCTGGGTTCTGGCCCGATGGCCGCCGCGCACTATAATCAATGGGTCCCGGTGAATCACGTCTCCATGGAGAACAACCGTCGCACGTGGCGTCTGGTATCGGGATTTGTCGCGCGGAACCTGTAAATCGAGTTGAGGTCGTGCGTCAGTCCCGGGCAAGGACGACGCGCCAATCCTTCCACACTTGCGAGAGTTTGAATTTTTTCTGGCGCGATTCGTCGCGCGCGATGATGTCAACCCCCGGGACGACCGAGATCTGGTACTCGTCGAGGCGCGTCTCGCGTTTGACGCATGTGCTGCCCGCGTTCCGGATCGTTGGCGGTGGTTGCGTGCATTCGTTGTCGTCGATGAACATTGTTTCCAGATAACGGCGCATGCCAGTGATCGTCGGTCCGGGACCATAGTCGAAGTCATAGACGTTGCCTGACTTGTCCATGACAAACGCGTGAAAGCCCCAGTTCATGTCCTGAGTCTGTCCGGGGCGGGCCGGCCAGCGCGCCATCTCGGCCTGCACCAGGCCAAAGTTCGAGAAACCCTTGTCCTCGATCATGACGAGGAACAAAGAGTCTGCCGCGCCAAGTTTCTCTTGGGCGTCCTCGATGAACCCGAGCGCATTTTCACCGCAGCGGCGTTCTTCGTAGTGGTTTTGGTAATGATCCTTGAACAACTGGTCGAGGCCGGCAACCTGGGCCGACGCCGGACCGGGGATCGCGCTCGCGGCGACGAGTATCCAACCTGACAGGTTCGCAGCCATAATCGCGGTTCGCATGGTCACTCACCTCCATTAAAGACGTCCCGAGTTAATACAGGTTCTGTCTCTTATACACATCTGACGCTGCCGAC
>CAWUNT010000139.1:0-5903 GCA_963923405.1 uncultured bacterium
ACAAGGAGTATCGTCGGCAGCGTCAGATGTGTATAAGAGACAGATCTCGTTGTGGCGGCCACTTACGTGGGCCTCCCGGACAAAGGGCGCCGGCCTTGAACCCGGCGTGAATCCAGGAACGACAAGCCACCTCACGTCCTTGCGGAGCGACTTTCCGAAGTCGTTCGCGAATCGCGCGACCTCGTCCGTCATGACGCAAAGACCCCCTGGGGTGACCCAGTCGAAAATCTTCCATTTCGCGGAAAAATAGGCTTCAAGGGTTCCATGTCGATCCACGTGGTCATTGGAGAAGCTTGTGATCGCAGCGGCGATCGCAGGATGAGTCGAGCTTTGTTCCAGTTGGTAAGAGGAAACCTCCAACACCAGGTTCTGCTTCAAATCGCCGCGCGCAATCATGTCGCTTGGCGGATCACCAAGATTTCCACCCAGGGAGACATCAATCCCGGACCGGCCAAGTATGTGCCCCGTCATGGAAACCGTGGTTGACTTGCCATTTGTGCCCGTAACAGCGATGAGCTTGCCAGAGTAACCTGCCAGCGCGAAATCAATCTCGGATTCCATCGGGATCCCGCGTTCGGCCGCCAATTTGCAGAGCAAGTGGTCGGCGCGGACGCCCGGGGACAGGATGATTCGTGTTACCTGATCCAGGTGCTCAGGCAAGTGTCCTCCATCCGCAACTTCGATTCCAGACGAGGCCAGTGCCTGTTTTGTTTTTTCCGGAATTACGGACCGGTCGGAGATGCGAACGTCAAAGCCGCGCCTTTTCGCGAGTCGCGCCGCCGCGAGGCCACTTATTCCACCGCCGATCACAAGAACGCGACTCATCTCATGACTCCCCTTCGCAATTTCAGGGCGTCTGCGGCCGACTCCCGGTCGTCAAAGGGTAACTTCTGGCCAGAAATTTCCTGATAGGCCTCATGACCTTTCCCGGCGATCACGATTATGTCGCCTGGCGCGGCCTGCGTCACGGCCTCTATTATCGCCTGATTGCGATCAGTAATGCGTCTGACGTGGCGGGTCCGGAATTCCTCCGGGAAGCCCGGGATGATCTGGTCGATGATGGTATCGGGGTTCTCTGATCGGGGGTTATCGGATGTCACGATCACTTCGTCAGCAAGATTGGCGCAGGCGGAAGCCATCATCGGACGCTTGCCGCGGTCGCGATCTCCGCCGCATCCAAAGACGCACCAAAGCCGGGTTCCGCGCGCGGTTGACATCTTCCTGGCGAAGCCGAGGACCTGCTCAAGGGCGTCTGGCGTATGCGCATAGTCAACAAACACCAGTGGATCGAACTTGCCTGGTTTTACTGGCTCCATCCGCCCAGGGACCGGGCGCAGGCGGGCCCAATTTTCAGGCGAAACCCATTGTCCGGTAAACTTGTGGCAGCCGATCAACGCGGCCATGAAATTTTCTACGAAAACGGTCCCGAACACTGGAATCGTGCCGCGGAATTTGTTCTCGCCACCTTCTTGCGGACGAATGACGATTTCAACTTCAGAACCTGCGGCGCTTTCACCGATGACGGTCCCGGTAACACGATTCCTGTTAACGGATTCCACTGGTGGCATGTCGAGCCCGTAAATCCAATAGTCTGTCGTAGCCAAGCCAGCGGCAAGCGCACGGGGCGCGAGAGAATGATGTAGCGCCGCGCGGGCACCTGGTGCCAACAGTTCCTTGAAAAGTCTCATTTTAGCGGCGAAATATTTTTCCTCGGTGCCGTGAAAGTCGAGATGATCCCTGGAAAAGCTGGTGAATCCAGCAAAGTCGAACCGGACTGGCCAGAGTTTGTCCTGAGCGAGACTGTGGGACGAAACCTCCATTCCACAACTTGCCGCGCCTGTGTCAACGGCATTGGCGAGAGCTTGATAGAGGAAGTCCGGGTCAGGACTGGTGTGAGACGTCGGGAGATATTGATCCTTGAAGTAGATTCCAAGGGTGCCGATGGTCACCATTGGTCCGGCAAACTGGTCGATCAGGCCCCGCATCAGCCAGACAGTGCTGGTTTTACCATTCGTGCCGGTGATGCCAGCAAGCGGCATCCTTGTCTGCGGGTTGCCGTTGGCGAGCGCCTCAAGAAAAGCCCATGCCGCGCGGGCGTTGCTTACGCAGAAAATCGACGCTCCGGTACCCAGATCCGAGCGGAGTTGCGAAAGGCTTGACGGGTTGTCCCCGATGAACGCGACGCATCCCCTCGCATGGGCGTCCATCGCGAAGTCGTGGCTATCTACTTTGGTTCCCTTGAACATGATAAAGCATGTACCGGACGACGCGGACTTGCTCGTAGTTGTCAGGGAGACCTTCCGCGGTGGTTTTGTTCCTGTATGGCTCCATTGAAGCAGACCTGCATGTTGCAGAGCTTCCGCAAGGATTGAAATTGAAAGAAATTTCACCATTGTCGCCGCGATTTCAAAGCCTGCCGGACTCACCCGCAGGGTCTCCCGCGGAAATCATCAGGTTGTTTTCTTCCAGGTCGGGGGCAACATTCAAGTACTTGAGCGATTTCTGGGCGATTTCGGAGAAAACTGGAGCTGCCCAGAGCCCGCCATAGGCGGGCCGTTCCCGAGGTTCGTCGATTACCACCAGGATCACAAGGTAAGGGTCTTCCACCGGCGCGAAACCGACAAAGGACGCAATTCTCTTGTCTGGTGAGTAAGTGCGCCTTACCGGATCAACTTTCTGCGCGGTACCGGTCTTTCCGGCAACCGTATAAGACGTTGTCTTGGCTTTGCTCCCCGTACCATTCTTGTGCGTGACCACACTCGCCAGCATCTTTCGCATGGAATTGGCTACTTCCGGGGTGATCACGCGCCGCACGACCTCGGGATGGAACGAGGCCAGGATGTTGCCGTCGGCGGACTCGATCCGATCGATCAAGGTTGGCCGCATGAGGTTGCCCCCATTTGCGAGTGCACCATAGGCCTGCACGATTTCGAGGCCGGTCGTCGTCATGCCTTGTCCGAACGCGATGTTGGCGAACCGGATCGGGAGCCATTTTTCGTAGTTGCTGACGCGGCCTGATGGCCACGGGGGCACCCGAAGGTTCTGCTCGTTTCCATCGGCAGCAGAGGACATATCCCGCCCAGCACCGGGAATGTTTCCATTGAATCCGAAAGCGAGATAGTTTTCGTGAAAGGCTTTGCGACCGATTTTCTCAGCGATCTTGTAGATGCAGATGTTACTTGACCGGACCAGAGACTCACTGACGGAAAGAAGACCTGCGGGATGATCATCGCGGAAGGTAACACCTCCCACATTGTACGAGCCATTCTCGCAATCGAACACGTCGTCAGGCCGTACCTTCTTTCGCTCGAGCGCGCCCGCGATGACAAACGGCTTGATGATTGAGCCGGGCTCAAACTGGTCAAGCAACGCGGAATTTCTGGTCTGGTCGATCCGAACCTGACGGATATCATTCGGATCAAATGGCGGGTGATTCGCGACGGCGAGAATCTTTCCAGTATGGGGGTCGGAGACCAGAGCGAAGGCACCTTTGGCTTTTGCCCTCTCGGCGCCAGCGCGGACAGCTTCCTCCGCGATCTCCTGAATCACCCGGTCAAGCGTCAAGTGCAGGGAGTGCCCTGGGAGCTCCGGCTCGGCCTGGTCGTCGCCGGTGAATATCCTGCGGCCACGCGCATCTTTCGCCCCCTTGATTCTTTGTGACTGGCCCCGAAGTTCGCGATCATAAAAAAGCTCAAGCCCGTGAAGCCCTCGATTGTCGAGGCCCACATAGCCAAGCAGATGAGCGGCCGCCGATCCTGCGGGATAGTAACGCGCCGACTCAGTGATTTCATGTATTCCCGGAACCCCAAGGGCCATCACTTTGGATGCATCCTTGTGGTGAACTTGGCGTTGCAGCCAGGCGAAGTAACCGCGCTTGGACGAAATCTGCTGCACATCCTTTTGGCTCATCCCGAGGATTTTCGCGATAGCCCGTGTCTGCCGCTGGTCAGGATTGAAAACCTTGGGGTTCACTGCCAATGATGGCGTCCTGATGCTTATGGCGAGGGGCTCCTCGCGGCGGTCAAAAATGCCGCCGCGGTATGGACTCAAGTCCTCATGGAGTTGGTATTGGCGATCCGCGAGGGCTTGAAGGCTCTTGCCTGATGGAGCAAAAAGATGAAGGTACGAAGCGCGAAACGCGAGTATCGCGAAGACGGCGATTGCAGCGCAGCGAAACAGCCACAAGCGCGATGCTGCCGGGCCCTGAAAATGCGGCTCTTTCAAGGTTGTCCCCCGTTTGCTGGCTGTGACTCGTGAGGATTGTCCTTGGACTGGAGCGCGTCTTTGCTGGTAAGGCGAGCAAGTTCGACACTGAGTTCGCTTTTCTCCGCGAGTAGCCGCCCCTCCATGTTCTTCAGGCGTCCGATCTCGTAACCCGTGAGCGTTGTCTTCACACGCAAATGCACGCGCAAGAACGCCACTGACAGGGCGATCATGACCACAACATAGAGCGGAATATTGGTCATGGAACTCGCGACACGAAAGCGCATGCGGGAAATCCTCATCAGAACTTTTCAAATACCCTCAGCCGGGCGCTTCTCGCGCGCGGGTTGGCCGCTACCTCTGCCTCGCTTGGCTCAATCGGATAAGGCGCGACCACCTTGCCCTTGGCTGCAACCATTCTATCAATTTCCGTCTCAGGGAGGGCAATGTGGCGCCCCAGTTGCTGGCGTTTCGATTTTCCGGTTGCATCGGCGAAGTAGTGCTTCACAGCCCTGTCTTCAAGTGAGTGGAACGTGATGACCGCGATGCGCCCGCCTTTTTTCAGAAGGGGAATCGCGCCAGTGAGAAAACGGTCGAGCTCCCCGAGTTCGTCGTTCACGGCGATCCGCAGTGCCTGAAAGATTCTTGTCGCGGGGTGCTTTCGGCTCTTGGATCCGTAGGGTGAATGTTTTTCAATAAAAGTCGCAAGATCCCCTGTCGTCTTGAACGGTTCGATGTCTCGTCTCCTGCAAATCATTTTCGCAAAATGGCGCGCCATCGGTTCTTCGCCAAAATCGTGAAATATCCGGGAAAGTTCTTTTTCTTCCATTGTGTTCACCAGGTCCGCTGCGGTGCCCGGACGGCTCGTATCCATTCTCATATCGAGTGGACCGTCTTTGAGAAAAGAGAAACCGCGTTCGACAATGTCGAGTTGGGGGCTGCTGACCCCAAGATCGGCAATGATCCCGTCAATCGATCCAGCCAGACCAGCCATGCACACATGGCTGGAAAGCTCCGAAAATGACTTGTGCACGAGGACAAGCTGGCCTGATGCGATCTCTGGTAAGAACGTCTTTTGCGCGTGCTGTATCGCCATGGGATCGCGATCAAATGCCAGCACTTTGCCGGATTTTCCAACTGCTTCTAAAAGAAGTCTCGTGTGGCCTCCCCCGCCAAGTGTGCAGTCGATAGCCAGTGAGCCCGGCGAAAGCGCGAGAGCATCTACAGTTTCATGTAGAAGAACCGTGACGTGTCCGTAAGAGGTGTTCATACCATGATTATAAGCCGGAATCCTCCCCCGGGGAATTAAAGCAACAAGGGAATCAGTCCGAAGAACCTGTCGGGTGTGAAGTACAACTTTTTTTGGAGGAAGAAATGAGGATCAAATGGTCTCGCCATTTCATGATGGCGACACTGTTTCTGATCGCTCACTTCGGGGCCGTCGGCTGTAGCAGCACGGGTTCCGAGGAAGGCGACACAGAAGCAGTGGAAGAAAACGTCTCCGAAGACGGCGCAGGGAATGCTGCGGCGGCTGAGGAGGGAAATGTCCCGGCGGCAAACACCGCCCTTAACAACGGCCAGGCGGATACGTCCGGTGGCGATGTTGTTGTTGCAGAGGAAGCGGCTCCGGCAGCTGATGCCTCAGCAGCAGGCAACACGGCTGCTGGCGGCAACTCCACCGAAGGCGATTTGCAGTCGAT
>CAWUNT010000140.1:0-5898 GCA_963923405.1 uncultured bacterium
TACCGGGCCGTCACCCTGAACAAGGGCATTCCCTATCATCACGACTGAAGCGGCCAACAAAGCCGCGACAAAAAACGGGATGGAGTTTTGGTCTTTTTGGGCTAAAACTTCACCCCATGACGACAGACAAGACCCAACTGCCGCAAGGGCTTACGCCCATGCTGCAACAATATTTCCAGCTCAAGGCCCAGGCTGACGGGGCCGTCCTCTTTTTCCGCATGGGCGACTTCTATGAAATCTTTGGCACCGACGCCGAGGAAATCGCCCCCAAGATGGATGTCGTCCTCACCAGTCGTGAGCGCGGCGACTCCGAACGCATGCCGTTCTGCGGGGTTCCTCATCACAGTGTGAAGGGCTACCTGCTGAAGCTCCTGAAACAAGGATACAAGGTCGCCATCGCCGAACAACTCGAGGATCCGGCCCAGACCAAAGGCCTCGTCGAGCGCGGTATTGTGCGCATTTTGACGCCTGGTTGCGTGGACGAACTCGAAGGTCTGGACGCCACCGCGACAAACCACGTACTCGCCGTCTATGAATGCCCGGAACGCAAGGCATGGGCCGCTCTGGTAATCGAGCTTTCGACCGGGGAACTGCGCCTCGGCCCGGTGAAACCGGCGGATTTGGCGCGCCTCACGCAAGTCTTCAAGCCAAAAGAAATCTGGGCACGCGCTTTCCAGCATGAAACCCTGCGATCCCTCATTCCGGCCGCGTCAGATGACTTCCAGCCCTTGCTCGAATCCCTGCCGGAAACGCCCCTGCGCGACAAAAACCTTGCCCGCGATATCCTGAAGTCTTCTCTCGGGTACGAAGTCATCGACCATCTCCCTTGCGGTAAGACCGCGGCTGGCGCCGAGTTGCTCGCATCTGCCCTGCAACGATTGCGTAACCTGAGCGCCACGACGACGCATTTTCGCACCGTAAAACCACTCTTCGACCCGGATCACATGGTGCTCGGCCCAACCGCGGTCCGCGATCTTGAGCTCTTCGAGACCGCGTTGCGCCGCCAACAGGACGGCAGCCTCGCGCGGACCATCGACCGGACCTTGACGCCAATGGGTTCGCGCCGCCTGCGCGAACTGCTCGCGAAACCTCTCGTCAACAGGGAACGACTGAACTCGCGCCTTGATGTGGTTGAATTCCTCACGCTCCTTGGCGATGACCGGCTCGCAAAACTACGAGACGCCTTGCGCAAGACGGCGGACTTGACGCGTCTGACCACGAGGATCATGGCCCGGTCGGCACATCCCGCGGAACTCGCGATGGTGCGCCAGACGCTGACCAACTCCCACTCCCTCGCGAGTCGCGTCCGTGAATTTCCGGCCAAGGATTCCAAGGCAAAATTGTTGCGAGACCTTGCCCGGGACCTCGACGCCGTGGCAGGGATCGCCAAAACGCTGGAGGCCGCGCTCGTGGATCAACCCGTCGCCACGGGATCTGGACGCGGCGTGTTCCGTGAGGGCTGGGACGCAGGACTCGATCGATGCAACGCCATGGCCCACGGGGGTGAGGACCAGGTCGCCGCGTATGAGCAGAAGCTTCGGGGCGAGACGGGCATTGGAAGTCTCAAGATCAAGTCTCACAAGACTTTTGGACTGGTGATCGAGATAACGCGCGCCAACGCGGGGAAAGTCCCTCAAAACTTCACGCGCCGGCAAACGATGGTGAATTGCGAAAGATTCTCGACTCCGGAACTGGACAAACTCAGCCATGACCTGATCGCCGCGCAGGACGCGGCGATCTCGCGCGAGTCTGAACTGTACGCCGGATTGCTGGAAACACTTTCGACTCATCGTGACACGCTTTATGCCTGCGCTGACGCGATGGCCGAGGCCGACGTATGGCAATCCTTCGCCTGGCTTGCCCTCAAAGAGAACTATTGCCGGCCGGTGACGATCGAGCGGGCTTCCCTCGCAAAAAATCCCCGCATCAAACTCATGGCAACGCGTCACCCAGTTGTCGAGAAGAGCGTCGGCCGTCACGGTTTCGTTGCCAATGACATCGAGATGAGCGGAAAAATCCGTCAATTACTGATCACCGGCCCGAACATGGCTGGCAAGTCCACCATCATGCGGCAAACGGCCATCTGCGCGATATTGCATCAGGCCGGTTGCTTCGTGCCGGCAGTTTCGGCCGAATTGCCCGTATTCGACCGTGTATTTACGCGGGTAGGCGCCTCCGATGACTTGTCCCGCGGACTTTCAACATTCATGGTCGAAATGACCGAGGCGGCCGAGATCCTGCGCGAATCCACAGGTGACAGCCTGGTCATCCTGGACGAAGTCGGGCGGGGGACTTCGACCTCCGACGGTCTGGCCATCGCCTCGGCAATCCTGGAAGAGATCGCCACAACCAACAAGTCATGGACGCTGTTCGCGACTCATTACCACGAACTGGTAGGCGCGTCGGCCCACTTGGACAGTGTGCGCGCGGTTCAGACAGAAGTCCTCCAGCAAGGGTCCAAGGTTAATTTTACGCACCGCCTGATTCCCGGGGCCAGTGGCAGCTCGTATGGAATCGAAGTTGCACGTCTGGCCGGCGTTCCGGACCCGGTCCTGGAAAAGGCTCGAGCGGCAATCCGGGCGACGGTCCCGGCGTCACCGTCCACGGTGCCTTGTCCGCAGTCAGTTGACCCGGTGGCGAGGCACCCTGTTCTGGATCGCATCGAAGCGGCGCGAATCAACCGCATGACGCCCCTGCAGGCACTGAACCTTCTGGCTGACCTGCAGTCTGAGCTGCAACGCGGAATCCCGGTTGGCGAAGGCCCCGGACTGGAAGTCACCGCCCAAGGGGAACTTTTCCCCCTTTGAGGCAAGTGAAAGGGCGTTGCGCAGGCCTGTTTGAAAAGGTTTAATGTTGAAAAACCGGCGGCTTAAGATGCCGTCGCAACAATCTCTGGTGGGCCAGGACTTGTTCAAGGAACTCTTAAAAAAAGTGATTTCCGGCAAAGAGCAGGAATCTTCTGGCAAAAAGTCAAAAGCCCATCAAGACAAGGTCAAGGAAGGTCGGAGCATGGCAAAAGCAAAATCGAAATCGGCCGCGGGCAAGTCAAAGGCGAAACCCGCCCCGACGAAAAAGCCCGTGGCGAAATCCAAGCCATCCAGTGTGAAAACCAAGGTGGCACCTGCCAAATCCGTGACCAAGAATGCTCCACGATCCAAACCGGTCGCCAAGGGCCCGGCGCCCAAGGCTCCTGTTGCCAAGACTCCCGCGACCAAATCTCCTGTGGCCGCGGTCTCCCCGAAAGTGACGCCAGGCAAGGTCGCTCCATTGACGTCCAAGACCGCGCCCAAGCCAACGCCGACGATCATGAAATCGGCGCCTAAAGTGATCGCTACGCATGACGAGTACGAGGCGCCAGCCAGTCCGAAGCGGATGGGAACCTCGACGGACATCTTCAGCGAAGAGGAATTGACTCAATTCCGTAACATGCTCAACGAGGAAAAGCGGAAGATCCTGCACAAGGCCAAGCTGGCGACAGCCAGCGGGAATATCGCCCTCGAAAAAGATGAAATGTATGACGAGGTCGATCTGGCGTCAGCAACGGTCGAGCAAAACTTGACCCTGCGCCTTCTTGACCGTGACCGCAAACTTCTCGCCGAAATTGATCATGCGATCGACAAGATTGACACCGGTGACTATGGCTTCTGTGAAGGCACAGGAGAAGTCATCCCCAAGCGTCGCCTTGAGCTCCGCCCCTGGACCCGTCACAGCGTCAAGTACAAGGAACAACTTGAGCGCATGAAAAAGTCTGGCCGCGGTGTCGCTGACGAAGACGAGACCTTCTAGCCTTTTAACCTTCTAACAGCCGGCCGGCGGAGTAATCCCCGGCGTGGACGCGGCGAGGCGCTGAAAATCAGCGCATAGCGACGTATTGCCGGTTGATTCGATCTGGGTTTTCATTGCGGTCACGGCGGCGCTGATGAACTGACCTTTCAGCGCCTGCGTTTGCTTGGCGCTGTCCGACGATCCCGATATCGAACCAGCTGTTTCCTTGAGCGCGGTCATCGAGGAAGAAATCGCGCCCGAAATGTCTTTTGTCTTGGAACTCATGGCAGCGAAAGCCTGGCTTGCCGAATTCATGGCAGACAGGGTCGCGCTGAGCTGGGAAATATCAGAACCTGCCCCGGCGTCTGGAAAGACGGCGTCTATCCCGTCAATTAGATCAGACGTGGCGTCCACCATGTTTGCCGCCTGACCACCAAAATTTGTCGCCTGATACTTTGTGACGCGGCCCTGCAGGTTCGAGACGCCAGCCGTGGCGCTGGCTCCCGTGGAATAGTTGAGTGTTTTCTGAAAGGCGAGGGCTTCGGCGATGTGCGAAAATGCCCAGATCAAATGGATGCTGCCTTTCCTCTTGCCGCTCCGGCGAGATGACGTAGGACACGTCGTCGTGCTGTCACGCGGATCATCGGCGTCCCGCACGCCGTCCTCGATAAACCCGCACAACCAGGTCGGGACCCGATTCATGTATGAGAGGAAGGGGATTGATTCCCTCAGTGAATCGGAGACGGCCACCGGCTTGACGAGGGGATAGTTGGCGTAGAAGGTCCGTCCGTAACTTGTCGAATCCGTGTAATCGTCTGACAAGGCGGCAATATCATTGTCCGTCAGATTGACGAGATCGCTCATTTTGTCGAGCGTTGACGTCACGGTACCGCCTGCCGTAGCGAGTTCCATGGACGGTTGCGGTCCGGCTCCGGCAGATTCCCGGGCAATCGCGTCCGCGACAAGATCGAGGTCGACTTCCCAGTGCCCTGTAAGTTTCTCCTCGACATCAACCAGCGCGGAACTGCTGGATCCAAGCGAGATGAGTTTCTTGATCAGGGAAAACGAATCCATTCCGCCTTGGGCAAGGCTCACATAGCCAAGGATGATCGCGCCATGCTCGTTCTCAGCGTCTTGCTTCATCGCCTTCTGGACGAATTTTGCCGCGTCATCGTAAGAGCCACGATCATAGGCAGCCCGTGCCCGGATCAGGAGGCTGTCGACACCATCATCATCAGCAAAAATCTGCATGAGATTGGTGTCAGGTCCGCAGGAAATCAGCCCGCTGGCGATAAAAGCGAAAAAAAGAAAAACCGACGCTCGCGCGCGCAACGACTTGCCCGATACCCGCATGGCGAATCCCCGAGTTGGTTTCCTTGGTCAACGAGAAGAACGACTCTGATCCAATTGTACCAGTGAACCGGAAACTAACTAAACGTCGTCCCAGTCGTAGGTCAGTTCCCGGCCTGAGTCGGGCTCCAGATGATGCGCGGCGACCTTGCGCTTGCCGAGTCCGTCAAATTCGACCACGACCTTGACGTGTCCAAACTCATCGATAATTTGATCAATAATTCCAGAACCATAGGTTGGGTGAGTGACGCGGTCACCGATCGCTGGCTGGTAGTCATCGGCTTCACCGCGTCCATGCCCCCGAGACCCGTCGTCGTCGAAGTCGTCGTTCTCATGACCTTGACGCCATGCATCCACCACAGCCTTGTGATTCATGTCATTGGCCATCAAATCCCGCGGAATCTCCTTCAGGAATCGCGAAGGCATGTTTGCCATCGTGTTGTTGAAAACACGACGACGGAAAGCGCTCGACAAGGAGAGCTTCTTGCGCGCGCGCGTCATGCCCACATAGAAAAGACGGCGCTCCTCCTCCAGATCGGCCTCATCCTCGGCAGAACTGCCATAAGGCAACAGTCCATCCTCGACGCCGACGATGTACACGCGGTCAAATTCGAGTCCTTTCGCGCTGTGCAGAGTCATGAGGCTGACACCCTGCGCGTTCTCATCTTCTGTCGTGACCAGGGTCACTGACTGCAACCAGTCAGACAGCGCTTCGAGTCCCTTCTTGGACCCTTCTTCCTCGAAAACTGCCAGGGCGCCTGCCAAATCGTGGATGTTTTCGAG